>JAGHSX010000045.1 GCA_018065645.1 Candidatus Scybalousia scybalohippi | reverse complement strand
TTTACTAATAGAAGCGATTCTAAAAGGTGAAAACTATGATTATACTCAATTGTTAAACAAACCTAGTATAAATAATTATACTTTAGATGGAAATAAAGCATCTGCTCAATTAGGTTTGCTATCAAGTGGAGACATTGTAGATGAAACAGAAAATATAGATTTTTCAAATTATTTTAATTAGAATAGGAGGTAGAAATGAGTATAAAAAAAATAGATAAAACATATCTTGAGTTACAGTTCTCTAATTTTGCCTCAAGAATATCTAATGTGTTTGCAAGAAAAACAGATTTACCTACAAAAACATCTGAATTGACAAATGATAGTAATTTTCCGTCAGACGCAAATTATGTACACACAGATAATAATTATACTACCACAGAAAAAAATAAATTAAATGGAATTGAAACTAATGCTCAAGCAAATGTTATAGAAGGCATAAAAGTAAATAATACTGCTCAGACTATAACAGACAAAAGTGTAAATATAACAGTTCCAACAAAGGCTAGTGATATAGGGGCTTTAGATGATTCGATTACACATTTAAGTGGAGATGTGCCTACAACAAGAAAGATAAATAATAAGGCTTTATCCTCAGATATAACTCTTAACGCAGACGATGTAAACGCTTTAAACAGTTCTTTAAAAGGAGCGAACAATGGTATTGCTGAGTTGGACGAAAATGGTAAAGTACCAAGTTCTCAATTGCCAAGTTATATAGATAATGTTGAAGAGTATGATACTAGAGCCGAATTTCCAAGTGTGGGCGAAGATAATAAAATTTATATAGATAAAAGCACTAATATAACTTATCGTTGGGGCGGTACAGATTATGTTGCTATAGGCTCTGATTTATCTTTAGGAGAAACAAGTACAACAGCTTATCGTGGAGACAGAGGAAAAATAGCATACGACCATTCTCAAGTGAATAGTGGAAATCCACATAATGTTACAAAAAGTGATGTTGGATTATCTAATGTAGAAAATAAATCTTCTGCTACGATTCGTGGTGAATTAACAAAATCTAATGTAACAACTGCTTTGGGATATACCCCACCAACAACAGATACTACTTATTCTGTTGCTACAACATCTACTAATGGTCTTATGAGTTCAACAGATAAGAGTAAATTAGATGGTATAGCAAATGGAGCTACTGCCAATATCGGCACAATTACTGAAATCAAAATGAATGGCTCTAGTAAAGGTACAAGTGGTGTTGTTGATTTAGGAACTGTAATTACAGATGTTAGCGGAAAACAAGATAAAATTACAAGCACTAATAAATTATCATATTCTTTAATTAGTGATACTCCTACAATTCCAACAGTAACCGATACTTATTCTGCAACTAGCTCAAATGCAATGAGTGGTAAAGCTGTAGCAAGTGCAATTAGTGGTAAAATGGATAAAACCACTGTATTGACTGGTGGTTCTCAAACGACTACTTCAACAGAAGATGGTGGCTCTAATATTTATACCTTTACAAAGTCAGACGGAACTACTAGCACTTTAACTGTGAAAAACGGAAATAAAGGTAGTAATGGAACGAATGGTATTTCTGCTGGTTTCGGAACTCCAACAGCTACCATAGACGCTAATGTAGGAACTCCTAGTGTAACAGTTACAGCAAGTGGGGCTGATACTGCAAAAGTGTTTAATTTTGATTTTAAAAATTTAAAAGGGGCTAAAGGAGATAAAGGTAATAATATTACAATTTCATCACAATCAGTTACTTATCAAGCTAGTTCTAGTGGCGTAGAAATTCCAACTGGAACTTGGTCAACAACTGTTCCTAGTGTTACAAAAGGTCAATTCTTATGGTCTAAAACAGTCGTAACTTATTCTGATAGCACAAGTACAACGACTTATAGTGTTGGTTATCAAGGAACTAACGGTACAAATGGAACTAATGGTACTACTCCAACTATAAAAGCTAGTAGTGGTGCAAACATAGGCTCTGTTGGAACTCCTACTGTAACCGCTACTACAAGTGGAACTACTACAACTTTTACATTTGATTATTTGAAAGGTGCAAAAGGAGATAAGGGAGATAATGCTACTACAACAGCAGTAGTAAGTACATCTGCAAATGGTCTTGCTCCTAAAGTAACAAGTACAAATGGATTCTTAAAGGGAAATGGCACTTGGGCTATCCCTACTAATACCACTTATACATTTGCAAATGGAACAACTGCTAATACTTTTACAGTCACACCTAGAGGTGGTTCTGCACAAACTATAACTATAACACCAGCTTTAGCTTGGAAATAAGAGAAAGGAGTGGAATAAAATAATATGGCTTTAGTAAAACCTATTGCTCAACCAAAAAATGCGTTTAACGCAAGTAACGACGAAGTATTTTATTTTACTTCAACTGGTGGAGACCAAGTTGTAAAAAATAAATTGGTAATAAGACGACAAAGTGATAATGTTGTTGTTTACGAAAATATACAAGAAACTTATCAATTTAATCAAACATTACCTAGTGGGAATTTAACAAACGGAGATTATTATAATTATTATTTTACTACTTATGATGTAAATGGAAATGAAAGTGTTCAAAGTAATATTGTATCTTTTTACTGTTACACAACTCCAACTATTCAATTCACAAATATATCAAGTGGAGATATAATAGAAAGTGCAACATATACATTTAATTTTGTTTACAATCAAATAGAAGGTGAATTATTTGATTTTGTTATTTTAGATATATACGATGTTTCAAATAAGGTAATTAAGTCTAGTGGACAATTATATTACGAAGGCTCTAATGAATTTAATTATGAAATAAGTGGTCTTGAAGAAGGTACAGATTATAAAATTGATGTAAATGGAATTACTGTAAATGGCACAACATTTTCAAGTGAAAAAATTATATTTGATGTAAAATATACAAATCCTATATTCTACACAAAATTAGATTTAACAAACAAGTGTGACGATGGTTATATTCAGATTAGAAGCAATTTACTTATTGCAGACGGAGAAACAAAACCAGACCCACCTATTTATATAGACAATAACACAAAAATTAGTATGTTAAATTATACTGATTATGTTAAATGGACTCAAGGTTATAACATATCTGAAGATTTTATTCTTGAAATATGGGGTAGTCCTTCAAGAATAGATGAGTTCTTTAAAATGTGGGACGAATATAATAATACACTTAAATTAAGATTTGTTAGAGAAATTCCTTATGGAGAAACGGTAGTAAAGGATTATTTTACTGTAAATGCGATTGTCGATAACGAAGAAAGAGTATTTGCATATAGCAATTTTGTACCAATTATGAACAATACTACAAATTATGTTGTATGGGTAAAAAAAATTGGTAATGTTTGGGAGTTAATATTAAATATATTAGACCAACAAGACAATATTCTTCAATGGAATAATCAAGGAAATAATAATGTTGTTTATAACAAGGTCACAGATTTACATTGGAATGGTGAAGAATACAAACAAGGTCAACAATTAACTCAAAAATTTGAAGACATTGATGAAATGTTTCCATTGCATAATATGATATTAAGTAAAGGTGAATACGACCATATAAATATTACAAGTGATACAACTAAACAATATACTACAGAAATTCCAGAATGGAATTACGACACATTGTTTGACTGTGATTTTAATGGTAATGTAAATGGTGGTAATGTCAATATAATTATGTCGAGATTAAGTGGCATTAGAGTTAAAAGAAGAGATAAAGAAACATTTGATTGGATAACGATAAAAGAAATTGATGTTAAACAAATCGAAGATATAAACTTTAGCTTAGAAGATTTTAATATTCCTAGTGGTAAAGCTCAAGAATATGCTTTAGTTCCTATTATGCAAGGTGGAATTGAGGGTGATTATATTATATCAGAAGTTGAACCAAATTTCAATGGAGTATTTGTGTCAACAAAAGATAAAATATTTAAACTTTATAGTGGGGTTGCTTATGGTGGCTTCACAAATAATAAGCAAATAGGAATGTTACAACCTATTGGCTCAAAATACCCTTATACAATTCAAAATGCTTTAACACAATATGAAAGTGGTTCTGTAAGTGGTTCTTTATTTGGATATGAGTTTGATAAGAATAGAATTATTGACAGACAAAGCATTATATTACAAACACAAGACTTAATTGATATATTGAGCAGTGGTGAAGCTATTTGTATCAAGGATTGGAATGGAAGTATTTGGATAGGTAGAGTATCAGATAGTGACAATATTCAAAGAGAAATAAAAGATGGACATTCTATTGTGTCATTCACTTTCGTTGAACAAGGAAAATATAATAATCAAGAAGACTTATATGAAAATGGTCTTATATAAATTAAATTAAGAAAGGAGTAAAGATATGCCTACACAAGAGCAATACAATACAACTAAACAAAGAGCAAGAAAACTTTATGCAAAAATAAATTTATTAAATTATAGATTTCAAACAGTTGATGAATGGGAAAATGTCGTAGTTGGAAACCCAACATTTAACATTGACTCAAACAGTGATATTCGTAGAACTTGTAGCATATCTTTAATTCCTATTGATAAATCATTTGATGTTGCTTATGGCAATAAAATATGGATTGATAAATACATACAAATTTATCTTGGAATAGAAGATATACATACAAAAGAAATAGTTTATACAAATATGGGAATTTATATGGTTGAAAACCCAAGCAAATCATATAGTGCGACAGATAATACTTTTACTATTCAAGGTATTGACCTTATGGCTAAATTAACTGGTTTAAGAAATGGTAATTTAGAAGGATTGCCACATTTAATACCACAAGGTTCTAATATAAGAAACACAATTATTGAGACAATAAAATTAGGCGGTTTTAATAACTATGTTGTAGAAGAGTTTCCTATTGTTACACCTATGGATATAAATATTGATATTGGTGGAACAATATACGATATATTAAAATCATTATTAGATATTTTACCTAATTATCAAATGTATTTTGATGTTGATGGAGTTTTTCATTGTGATAAAATACCTAGTGGCAAAAATGAGCAAATTATGGTTGATGATGATATATGGGGCAAAGTTCTAATATCATATAATCAAAATTATGACTTTGACAATATTAAAAATGTAATTGAAGTTTATGGTAAAACTCACGATGTTGATAATTTTAATAATGCAACAATAAGTGGGTCTACTATTAGATTAAATATAGCAAATATAACTTCTTTATATGATGGCACAAAGTTCGGTTTTATTGTGCCAAGCAAAGTAAACAATCCATATATAATTTTGAACAGTTTTGGAACTAAACCATTAAAAGATGAATATGGTAATTTTGCTCAATTAAGTGATGAACCGAATGTATATTATGTAGCTACATATGTTCAGCAAGGAGATTACTATTTATTTTTGGGTGAAATTACTCCACACGCAGAAATTAAAGAAACAAATCCTAATAGCCCATTTTATGTGAACGGAACAATGGGTGAAGTTAGAATTGTTTTAAGTGGTGGAGAATATGATAATATTTACACAAGTAATTTAGCACAAGAGAGAGCAAAATGGGAATTGTATAAAAGATGTAGATTGCAAGACAATATTACATTAACTTGTGTTCCTATATATTGGCTTGATGTTAATTGGCTTGTTGAAATTACTTTACCTAATAAAAATGGTAGAGAAGGAACTGCTCAATATATGATTAAAAGTATAAATACAGACTTTAGTACAAATGGTAGTCAAACAATAAATTTGATGCGGTACTATAGTTACTATGATTTTGAATAAACGAATTAATAAAAGAAAGGAAAATAAATTATGGCTAATGTAGATTTTATTAGAGGAGACTCTACAAAGATAGATGAAACACCTATTGTTGATGGTCAAATTTTATTTGATACAGAGAAACAACTTATTAAAATGGACAATGGAAATGACAGAGAAGATTATGGTGGAGTTATTTCTTCTTTAACAGAGGAAGAATTTTTAGCTCACGAGGAGCAATATAGGGCAGATGGAAAGTCTTACATTGTAGGAAATCCAAATGAAAATGTAGAACATACACAAGCAATTGATGTTTCTTTTAACAAAAATGGAACAAATTTAGAATCAACTACAACTCAAGGTGCGATAGTTGAAGTTAATGATAAGACTAATGAACTAAACAGCAATTTGTCTGACTTAAAAAAGAGAGTTGATGCGAACGTAATTATAAGTGAAGTCAAATTAACGTATAACACAGACTATACTGCTCCGTCAGATGGATATGCTCGATTAATGATACGAACAGTTGGAGCTGGAAGTAACAAATTTGCTTCGTTACTACTTAATGGTAAAGATATTATCAGACTCCCCGTTGCATCAAATGAATATTCATATGCATCTATTTTCGTTAAAAAGGGGATGAATGTGAAATATTCTTGTGGAAGTGGAATAACAGATATTTCGGCTGTGGCGTGTGCATTCTTGCCGATTTCACAACCAACTTAAAAATAAATGATTATGTTAATTAAATCTAATTATTTAGTGAGCCAAAGATTACTTTAGTAAACTAATTCTTTTTCGCATATGCAATATAAAAAATAATAGTTGCTGTAACTTGCTGTGTATAAAAGTTGCGTACATATGCTTTTGTTAAACTTTGAAACATAAACGGAATTACGTCATTATCGTTGGAAATTGGCGTAATTGAGTAAACTCTGTAACCGCTTGGAACAGTATATGGAATTTCAACAGGCGCCTTTCCATTTGCACTAACTGTTACCGATACTGTGACTGTTTCATTTTTTACAATATTACCTAAATTGCTGTTTGGGCAACTAATTTTTTGTGTAAAAACCAACAATAAAAACTTAAAAATTAAATATAGATTAAAATTAAATATAGATTAAATTGATAAAAATTAAATTAAGGTTATACAAAATTAAGTATAACCTAGTACATAGAAAAGGAGAAAAATTATGAAAATAATTAGAAATTATTTAAAGGATTCTGAGTTACAAGAAATTGTAAATACATTAGTAGGAATTGAATCAAGTATAGATAGAGAAATTGTTAAAATTGGAATGGTCGCACAATGCGTATGCGATGAGTTAGGAGAATTTAAGGATTGCAACGATATTTACAATACATATATCCAATGCGAAGATGAAATTGATTTTGATTATGATATTAAGAATATGTATGTAATTGATAAGTGCGTAAAAGAAGAATTAGGTGTTGATACAAATGTTCGCACATTCTTAAATGAATTAAATGTAAAGATTAAAGACATCAATTTTAACCCACAAGAATTAGTTGCTCAAATGGAACAATTAAAGGGTGTGATTAATAATGCCTAGTAAAAAAATATTTAGTACAAGTGTTGAATTACAATCTATATTGAATAAAATGGCTAAAACAGCTTTAGAAAATACAACAGATATATTGTTAAGAGAATTAGAAGATATTATACAAAGAAATGTATATGATGTTTATTCTCCAATATGGTACGAAAGAACCAATGAACTAAAGGATAATTGGGAGAGAACAAAAGCAGAAATAAAATATAATATGGTCGAGAACGAAATTGCGTTTACAAAACCATTAACATATAGTGGTGCTTACAATTATTCACACGGTTTTTCTCATTTAGATAACAACGCATTTCTTGAAGTTGTTAATGAAGGTAAAATTGGTAATTGGTGCAATGTTCCACAATTAGGTGCTAGAGAATTTTGGGAAGAATGGTTGCAATATTGTGAACAAAATTTTGATAGAATATTTAATGAAGAAATGAATAAATTATAAAAACAAAAAGAGAGAACAATAAAATAAGGTTCTCTCTTTTTTTAGTACATAGAATGAAATATAAATAAGGAGGAGATAATATGGTTTTATCATTAGACTGTAGCACAACTGCAATTGGTTGGAGTGTGTTTGAAGAAGATAACTTAATAGACTATGGTAGAATCATTCCAACAATAGATAAGTTAGAATGGAGAGATAGGGTTCATAATCTTTTGCCTCAATTAGAAGAATTGATTAAATATTATAATCCTACTAAAATATATCAAGAACAAGTGCCTATGGGTGGACAAGGTGGTAATTTAGTATTGTCTCAATTGTTTTATGTTCAAGGTGCTTTTAGAGTTCTTGAAGATAAATATGTAAATGATATTGAATATATTGAAGTTGGTACTTGGAGAAAGAATTTAGATATAAATAGTGGAGACCAACATAGAGACCCAAAGAAATTAAAAGCAATAAATAAAGCAGATGAGCTATTTGATTTGGGTTTGATAAATGGTGTTCAATATACAAAGAATGGAAAGCCCAAATTTAATGGTATGGATGATATGGCAGATAGTTTATGTATTTATGCTAGTACAAGAGAAAAATATAAAGTGGTTAAGAAAAGTTTTGGAAGGAGATGATACTAATTGAATAACGAATATGTTGCTCGTTTTAGGGCAGATACAAGTGGTGTTATTAAAGACTTACAACAAGTCGGAAAGACACAAAGTATTAGAGTTAAAGTTCGTGCTGACGGAACTAAAGAAATGGAAACTCTTGTCAAAACTTTTGAAGATACAAGTAATAAAGCAAAAGTTACTACTAGAGAAGTTACAAAGTTTGATAAAACTGGCAAACAACTTGGCACTACTTTAGTATCAACTTCAAAGAATGTAGAAACATTAGGTGCTAGATTTGTAGATGTTACAAAGAAAGTTGTTGCATTTGGTGGTGTAACTGCAATTATTGGATTGTTTACTCAAGGAGTTATAGAAGCTATTCAAGCAGTTAAAGATATAGATGATGCTTTGGTAGAATTTCGTAAAGTTAGTGACCTAAGTGGAGATTCGCTTACTGAATACACTCAGAAATTAGCAAAAATGAGCGAAATTACTGGTTCTACATTAAGTGGAATGATTGAAGCTAGTACAGAGTTTAAGAAGAGTGGATTTACAGAAGATGAAAGTGCAACTTTAGCTAGTGTGGCAGAGATGTATCGTAATATTGCTGATGAAGAGATTTCTGCTGGCGAGTCTGCTAGTTTCATTATAAGTCAAATGAAGGCATTTAATATAGAAGCTAATAATTCTGAACATATTATTGATGCTGTGAATGAAGTGAGTAATAAATATGCGGTTTCCAGTGCTGACCTTGCAAACAATTTAGGTAAGGTATCAGCAACATTGGCAACCAATGGAGTTACTTATGAGCAAACTCTTGGTATGATGACAGCGATTACGGAAGTAACAAGAAATGCTTCAACTGCATCAAGAGGTTTAAGACAAATTTCTTCTCGTTTAGTTCAAACATTAGATGAAAGTAGTTCAACTGGAAAGAAATTAACAGATATATATAATGGTCTAGGAATATCATTAAAAGATAATGAAGGTCAGCTTAGAAGCACATATGATATTTTATATGACCTTTCTTTACAATGGGATAGTTTATCAAAGAATGAAAGAGATTATATTGCTTTAACAAGTGCTGGTGCTAATCAAGTACAAAACTTTTCGGCTCTTATGCAAAACTTTTCTCAAGCTGTAAAAGCAACAGATACAGCAATGAACTCAAGTGGTTCTGCTATGGAAGAAAATGAAAAAGCAATGGACTCTTTAGATAAGAAAGCACAAGTATTAAAATCTCAATTTCAACAATTAGTTTGGGGAGATGGTGGATTAAATAGTTTACTTAAAGGTTTTCTTGATGTTGGTATTGCTATATTAAAATTTGCTAATAGTGATGTTGGGCAACTTATTATAAAATTAACATTAGTTACTATTGCTTTAAATGGTGTACAAAAAGGTTTTGTTCTTCTAAAAAATACAAATGTTATATCTTATATATCAATTCTAACCAAATCTTTTGAAGATTTGTTTATACATTTAATAGATGGCTATACTGCAACAGAATCTTTAAAAAAAAGTTTTTCTGGTTTAGCATCAAGTGTAAATTTGCCAATATTGGCTATAACAGCCTTAGTTGGATTTATAGGCTTGGTAATTAAAAAAGCAAAAGAAGCAGAAAACTCTTTTGAAGAGCATAATAAAAAATTAAAAGAGTTAGGTTCTGAATATAAAGATGCAGAGAACAAAGTTTCTAATATAGAAGAAGAATTAAAAAAAGTAGAAGATAGAATAAAAGAGATAAATGAATTACCTTCTATTTCAATTACTGAAGAAGGAGAATTAAATTCTTTACAAAGACAAAAAGCAGAATTAACTTCAACATTAGAGATAGAAAAAGAAAGATTAAGAGTTGCAAAAGAACAAGCAGAAATACAAGCTCAACAAATACTTAATGAAAAAGTTAAAAATAAATATACGGAAGAAACGACCTCTGCTTATGTAATGAATCCTATGGGAGTCGGCGGTATTTCAACAGTAAGACAAGATACAGATATTGTTACCGCATTAAGAGATGCATCAAATGAAATGATGCGTCAGCAAGAAATAATAAATAACCTTAATGAAGTAAAAGAAAAGAATGGAAAATTAACAGAAGAAGAATCTACTCAATTAGACAATGCTGTAAAGTATTATAATGAAGCAAGTTCTGTTGCTTTAGACTATTCTGATAAATTACAAGGAATAGTCGATTCTACTGACAAACATAGTGAGTCTAATAAAAAGGCTCAAAGTGCTTTAGATGAATATTCAAATATATTAACAACTCTTGGAGAGAAATTAAAAGATACAACTGATTCTGAAGGAAATTTTGTTGTTTCAGAAGAAGATGAAATAGAGTCAACAGAAAATGCTAAAACAGCTTTACAAGAAGTTTCAGACCAATTAAAAGACCTTCAATCAAATTATGATACATTATCATCTGTAGTTCAAGATTATAACGATGACGGTGTTGTTTCAATGGAAACATTAGAGAATCTACTTAATCTTGGCTCTGAATATTTGCAATATTTATCATTAGAAAATGGTCAATTAACTCTAAATGAAGATGCTATGAAGGCAATGGCTAATGCTCAAATAGATAAAGCAGAAGCAGATTTAATTGAATCAACTCAAGCAAAATTGACAGCAATAGCAAATGGAGAATTGTCTGATTCTGAAATAGATGCTGGAAATTCTGCGTTAAGTGCTATACCTAATATCAATAACATTATAAGTGCAATTAAAGATTTAGGAAACGAATCAGATGTTTCGGCTAATAAAGTTCATAATTTACAAAATGCTTTAGGCTCTTACAGTTTTAGTTCTGAAAAAGCACAAAAAGAAGCAGATAAAGTTACAAAATCTTTTGCTTCGCAATATAAAGTTCTTGAATCTGCAAGAGGTGGTTTTGGTAAATATTCTGCATCAACTTCTAAATCTGCTGGTTCAACAAGAGACCATACTTCTGCAACTAATGAAAACACAAAGGCTTTAAAAGCTCAAGCAGAAGCATTAAAAACAGTTAAAGAAGAATTAGATAATCAAGTTAAAGAATATGAAAAAGTTATTTCTTATATCAATAGTAAAATTGATAGCGAAATAGACAAGATAGAAGAATTAAAAGATAAAGCAGTTGACGCAATCAAGGCTCAAATTGATGCTCTTAAAGAACAAAGAGACGCAGAAGAGCAATATTGGGACGATAAAATCAATGCTTTGAAAGACCAAAACGATGCTTTAGAAGACCAAATTGAGTATGAAAGATTACTTGAAGCGTTAGAAAAAGCAAAGAGTCAAAAGGTTAAAGTCTATCGTGAAGGTCAAGGTTATGTATATGAACAAGACCAAAGTGCTGTAAATGAAGCTAGACAAAATATTATTGAATTTAATCGAAAGAAACAACAAGAGCAAGAACTTAAAGAACTTGAAGATTTGAAAAATTCTAAATTGAAAAATTACGACCAACAAATTAAAGATTTAGAAGATTATCAAAAAAAAGTTGAAAAGAAGTATGACGACCAAATCAAATACTATAAAGATTGGAAAGATAAATTTAAAGAGCAAGTAAATGCTTATGAGACTGAACAAAATCGTCTAAAAGCATTACAACTTACTGGAATAGATTTTGAAAAAGAAGGTTGGCAAACAAGGCTTGGCAATCTTGATAGTTTTGTATCTAATTATACTGCAAAATTAAAAGAGTTACAAAGAGCAACAGAAGAGTATAATAAGGCTCAACAAGCATATAATTTAGCTCAATCACAAGCTCAGTCTTCTGGTGGAGGTGCGGTTGGTGGAAGTAGTAATACTTCAACTCCATCTGCTACAGTTTCATCTACTACAAGTAAGCCATATACAGTATATAGACAAATGGGTATTTTCTCAGACCAAGCAAGTGCTGTAAAAGTTAAAAATGAAGTAAAGAAACAATATCCAGATTACGAAATTGTTGTTTTTAAAGATGTAAATAATAGATTTGTAGTTGCAAAGAAGATGAAAGGTGCTTATGCAAATATATCTGGCTTAGCTCAAGCACAAAATAAAATGCTTGAAATGAAAAAGAAATATCCAACAAATACCTATAACATTCGTCAATTTGCAAGTGGTATTAGTTCTATCAAAGATGACCAATTAGCCATTGTTGGAGAAAACCCATACAAAGAAATTGTGCTTGGCTCTAAATTAAATAGTAATAATGGTGTTTTAACTTCTATGAGCAAAGGCAGTGGTGTTGTAAATGCCAAATCTACAAAAACATTAGCTGGATTATTAAATCAATTAGGAGGAATGAATATTGGAAATTCATATCCTACAACTAATAATAGTAATTCAACACATATTAGTATTGGTAATATATCATTGCCACAAGTTAAGAATGGTAGTGATTTTGTAGATTACTTACAAAACTTTAGTCTTGATATGAAACAAAAGACATTTGCTCAATAAGCAATAAATAATATAAAGAGAGGACATATTTTTGTCCTCCCTTTATTTAGTACATAAAAATAAAACAAATAATAGGAGGCACGATATAAATAATGGATAAAAATGAAATTGCCTATCAACAATTATTGCAAGGTATTCAAGAATATACTCAAGAGTGCCTTGATAATGGTGGATATGATAAAACATATACTGCCATAATTAAAAGTGTTACTACACAAGGATATACTATATTATTAAATGGACAAACATATGAGAATATTAAAACAATAGGTGGAACTTGCGTAGTAAACGAAACAGTAAAAGTAATTGTTCCACAAAATAATTTTAGTAATATGTTTATATTAAAAGGTGGGACAAGTGGAGAACCTATCGTTGGTGGTGTATCTAGTGTAAATGGAAAACAAGGTGATGTAGTATTAAACAATGAAGATGTTGGAGCTTTAAGTAATTCTTATAAACAAAAATTAGATTTGTGGGATTTGTTAATAAATAATGATGGCTCTTTATCTTTAAGATATAACGGAGGGTAATTA
>JAGHSX010000073.1 GCA_018065645.1 Candidatus Scybalousia scybalohippi | reverse complement strand
ATAAATATACTATGCAATATCCTAAAATTGGTATTCGTCCTACTATTGATGGCCGTCAAGGTGGAGTAAGAGAATCTCTTGAAGAAAAAACAATGGCTTTGGCACATGCTGTAGCTAAACTTATTAGTGAAAATCTGCGTAATGGTGATGGTTCAAAAGTAGAGTGTGTTGTCGCAGATACAACCATAGGACGTGTAGCAGAAAGTGCTGCTTGTCAAGAAAAATTTGAACGAGAAGGAGTAGGAGCTACTATTAGTGTTACATCTTGTTGGTGTTATGGTTCTGAAACTATGGATATGAATCCACATTGGCCAAAAGCTGTATGGGGATTCAATGGTACAGAGAGACCAGGTGCAGTGTATCTTGCTGCAGTTTTAGCTGCTCATGCACAAAAAGGTTTGCCTGCTTTTGGTATTTATGGACATGATGTACAAGATTTAAATGACAATACTATTCCTGCTGATGTAGCAGAAAAAATTCTTCGTTGGGCTCGTGCTGCAATGGCTATGGCAACAATGCGTGGTAAGAGTTATCTTTCTTTGGGTAATACTTGTATGGGTATTGCAGGTTCTATAGTGGATGCAGATTTCTTGCAGAAATATTTGGGAATGCGTACAGAATATGTGGAATTGGTTGAAATATTGCGTCGAGTAGACTTTGGTATTTATGACAAAGATGAGTTTGAGAAAGCAATGTTGTGGGTTGAGAAATATTGTAAAACAAACGAAGGTCACGACTACAATGAAGATAGACCATTATTCCCAGGTACTCCTATGACGTCTTTCAATGGAAAAGGAAAAGGAAAGAATCGTGAAGAGAAAGATGCAGATTGGGAATTCACTGTTAAAAATATGATGATTATTCGAGACCTTATGGAAGGTAATCCAAGGCTATTAGAAATGGGTTGCAAGGAAGAATCTAAAGGACATAATGCAATATGTGCAGGAGTTCAGGGGCAGAGACAATGGACAGACTATAAGCCAAACTTTGACTTCCCAGAATCATTGATGTGTTCTTCTTATGATTGGAATGGTATTCGTGAGGCAAAAGTTTTGGCTACAGAAAACGATTTTCTAAATGGAATATCTATGTTGTTTGGTCATTTGTTGACAAACAAAGGTGTAATGTTTAGTGATGTTCGTACATATTGGAGCCCAGAAGCAGTAAAACGTGTTACAGGTTGGACTGCAGAAGGTATGGCTGCTAATGGTTTTATACATTTGATAAATTCTGGTGCGACTACATTGGATGCTACAGGTGAGATGACCGACGCCAATGGTAATCCAACAATGAAAACACCATGGGATATGACAGAAAAAGATGCAGAAGCATGTTTGAAAGCAACACAATGGATGCCTGCAGATAGAGATTATTTCCGTGGTGGAGGCTATTCTTCTCATTTCCGTACAAAAGGCGGTATGCCAATGACAATGATGAGATTGAATATGGTCGCAGGTCTTGGCCCAGTATTGCAAATAGCTGAAGGTTGGACTGCAGAACTACCAGAAGATGTACATAATACTTTAGACAAACGAACTGATCCAACTTGGCCAACAACATGGTTCGTACCACGTTTAGATGCAACAAAAGATGCGTTCAAAGATGTTTATAGTGTTATGAACAATTGGGGAGCAAACCATGGAGCAATAGCACATGGACATATAGGTGCAGATCTTATTACATTAGCATCAATGCTTCGTATTCCAGTTTGTATGCACAATGTAGCAGAAAAAGATATATTCCGTCCAGCTGCATGGAATGCATTTGGTATGGATAAAGAAGGCGCAGATTTTCGTGCATGTCAAAACTTTGGACCAATGTATAAATAACCAGCTGTTATGATTACATCTGAAAATATTAAAGAATTTGTGTGCCAGGCTCATCGTGTAGGTGAGGCTGGCCTTACTATATGCTCCAGTGGCAATCTGTCATGGAGAATAGGAGATGAAGCTCTAGTTAGTGGTACAGGCTCATGGGTTCCTAGTCTTAAAGAAGAAAATGTAAGTGTTCTTAAGGTGGCTACAGGTGAAGTAGTCAATGGTGTAAAACCATCAATGGAAAGTGTATTTCATTTGGGTGTGATGCGCAATCGTGAAGATGTAAATGTTGTACTTCATTTCCAGAGTCAATATGCAACTCTTTTGGCTTGTAGTGAGGATAGACCAAAGAATATCAATGTAACAGCAGAGATGCCTTTACATGTAGGACGTGTGATACCAGAGATTCCATTCTATAGACCAGGTAGTCCAGAATTGGCAAATGCGGTAGTAGATGCTTTGAAAAACAGAAATTCCATACAGTTATTAAAACATGGACAAGTAGTCTGTGGAAAGGATTTTGACGATGTATTTCAACGTGCAATGTTCTTTGAAATGGGGTGTCGTATAGTGTATCAAGCATTACAGGCAGGTACTAAACCGAGCGTATTGTCAGAAGAAGAGTTGGACGCATTGGAGATGCATTTTCTTGGACACACAACAAAAGATGGTTTGTTTTAATATAGATTTAGAGTGAAAAATACTTTTCTTGCAGTAGACTTTGGCGGAGGTAGTGGTCGTGTAATGGCTGGCTACATAATAGACAAAAAACTTTGCCTAGAGGAGATTTATCGTTTCAAAAACCGACAGATAAGACTTGGAAAACATCTTTATTGGGATTTTCCTGCATTGTTTGAGGATATGAAAGATGGAATCCGCAAGGCTGCACAGCGCAAAGATTTAAACATACAGAGTATAGGCATAGATACATGGGGCGTAGATTTTGGTTTTGTAGATAAACACGGAAATCTACTTTCGTTGCCAATGTGCTATAGAGATGAAATAACAAAAGGTTTAAGTGAAGATTTTATTAAAACACATGATGTAAGAAAACATTATTCACAATCTGGTATTCAAATGATGGATATAAACTCTATTTATCAGCTTATATCAATGAAAAGAGAAAAATCTCCTATATTGGATATTGCTGAGAATATTTTGTTTATGCCTGATTTGTTTAGTTTCTTTCTTACAGGCAAAGCAAATTGTGAATACACTATAGCTTCAACTTCAGAACTTCTAGATGCTAAGACAAGAAACTGGAATAAAGAACTTATTTCTGAATTAGGATTAAGAAACGATATTTTTCCAGAAATAGTTATGCCAGGTTCTGTTAGAGGTACTCTTACCAAAGATGTAGCAGAAGATTTAGGTTTGACTACAGATGTAAAAGTTGTTGCTGTTGGTAGTCATGATACACAAAGCGCTAGTTATACAGCTTCTGATTATCCCAGTGCATTTATATCAAGTGGAACATGGTCTTTACTGGGTGTTGCAATAGATGAACCAATATTGAACGAGAATGCACGTACATCTGGATTCTCTAATGAGGGAGGTGTTGGAGGAAAGATAAATCTATTACAAAATATTACTGGACTATGGTTTCTGCAAAGACTTATAGCACAATGGGAAGAAAGAGGAGAAAATGTTTCGTATGATAGAATTCTTCCTTTGGCAGAGCAGTCTGATATAGATACCGTATTGGATGTGGATGATCCTATATTTACTAATCCAAGAGATATGGATCAAACTATTTGTGATTACTGCAAAGTGCATAAAATGCAAGTGCCTAAGACTATTGGAGAAAAAGTTAAAGTTGTATTGCAAAGTCTAGCGCATAGATATGCTAAAGGAATACAAGATCTAAACTCACTATTGCAGCAACCTATCAAACAGATAAATATTATAGGTGGTGGTTCACAGAATAAAGTTCTTAATCGTTTGACAGAATTAGTAACAAATCTTCCAGTAGTTGCGGGACCTGTGGAAGCTACAGCAATAGGAAACATACTTGTACAAGCAATAGCTTGTGGAGAAATAAAAGATAAACAAGAAATAATATATAAGTAATGGAGAAGTTAGATGGATTTTTTAAAAAGGATGGTAAAAATCTTATAGTACCATTTATTCTTATTACCAGTTTGTTCGCATTATGGGGATTTGCTAATGATATTACAAATCCTATGGTAGCGGCGTTTCAAACTGTAATGGAGTTGTCTGCAACAAAAGCGTCTATGGTGCAGTTTGCTTTCTATGGAGGCTATGCAACTATGGCAATACCCGCAGCTTTGTTTATAAGAAAGTATTCTTACAAGAGTGGTATCCTTCTTGGCTTGATTCTATATGCATTAGGAGCATTTTTGTTTATACCTGCAGCTGCCTATGAAAACTTTACTTTCTTCTGTTGCTCTTTGTATATCCTTACCTTTGGTTTGGCATTTTTGGAAACAACAGCTAATCCTTTCATTCTTTCATTAGGATCTAAAGAAACTAGTACACGAAGACTCAATCTTGCTCAATCTTTTAATCCATTGGGTTCATTGAGTGGTATGGCTGTAGCTAGTTTGATAGTCTTACCTAATCTGTTAAGTGATAAAAGAGATGCTGCAGGACAAGTAATATTCAGCACATTGTCTGAAGCAGAAAAGGCAAGTATAAGAGTACATGATTTAGCTATAATCCGAAATCCTTACGTTGCATTAGGCTGTGTTGTATTGCTAATGTTTATTATCATAGCTCTAAAGAAAATGCCTAAAACAATAGTCAAGACAGAACAAACCAGTACAAAACAAACATTGTCAAATCTTTGGAAGAATAAGATTTATAGAGAAGGTGTTTTAACTCAGGTTTTCTATGTTGCAGCACAAATAATGGTTTGGACCTTCATTATTCAATATGCTGACCATTTAGGAATAAATAAAGCTGATGCACAGATGTATAACATAATAGCTATGACAATGTTTTTGTGTTCCAGATTTATAGCAACGTTCCTTATGAAATACATCAATGGCCGACTGTTGCTTTCTATCTTTGGCATAGGTGCAGCTTTGTGTTCAGCTGGAGCAGTATTCATAGAAGGAATGACAGGCTTGTATTGTTTGGTCGCAATTAGCTTCTTTATGTCATTGATGTTCCCAACAATATATGGTATAGCATTGGAAAATGTTAGCTCAGAAGATTCTACTCTTGGAGCTGCATTTTTGGTGATGGCTATTGTTGGAGGAGCTCTTATGCCACCATTGCAAGGTTCTATAATAGATGCTGGTGGAGCAGAACATGTGTTGTTTGGTTTGCCAAGTGTAAATGTTAGTTATTGTTTACCACTATTATGTTTTATAATAATAACTATCTATGGCTTCCGTTGTTACTCTAGAATAAAACAAAACTAAATTCTCAAAATAAAGGGCTGATACTTCGTAAGAAATATCAGCCCTAAATCTATCTATTCGATTATTTTTACCAGATAGCAATAACTCAAAACTTGCTTTCCTTATTCTATCTTTTGCTTTCGATAATGTTATCTCGCCGAGATAAATATTTCTCTCACTGAGATAATATCGTCAACTCTTCGTTTCAGATTACTAAAACTTGATTCTAATTTTCTAAAACGAAGAGTTATGAAAATAAAACGAAGAGTTGTTTTTCAGAAACGAAGACTTGAAAACGGATAAGGTATTTTGTCTAATGGTCTAATTCGCTCCTATAGGGAGCGAATAGATCATTAGATGGAATCCTGTCAAATTACCATAATCGATTTCTTGAGAATCTGCTTCTGGATTTTATTCCTAAAGCAAAACCTTTATCAGTGAAAAACAAACGAAAATTGCGTGTTGGTTATTTAAATTTGTCTTTATATTAAATGTTTACTCCTATACGTAGGAGACCGATGGCGTGAGAATGGTTTGGTTGGTTGATAAAGTGGAATGTAGGCTGAATGTATAAATTGTCTTGAATATTATATCTTATACTGATTTCATTAGCCCATTCTCTGATATCCTGAAATTTGCAATAAGTGGATAAAACTCCGAATTCCCAGTCTTTTAAGTTGAATTTTCCTCCTACTCCTGCGAAATCTTTGCAAGGACTGCTGGAATGAAACGCATAAGAATAAGCACCTATCAAATAAAAGTCTTCCATGATTTTTTGTTCTGCATAGGCCCATATAGAAGCTCGTGTTTCTTTGTCTTCTATTTCATCTAGTTCTCCATAGTGCAAGCATGCGCCCAGAAAATAATTGCTGCCATTGTATTTGTATTCTACTTGACTTATGGCAAATATTCCATCATTCTTTGGATTGAAACTAAATACACTTTCTTTTCCATAGAAGTCGCTATAGGCTGTACCATTGTAAATAGATGCTTGCAGAGCTATATTCTCTGAGTTGTAGGAATAATGTAATCCTAGTGATGCAACGGGATAGTTGGCGATAGGATAATTAGCACCAATTGTAGGGAAGACGCCTCCACTGCTATTGGTATAGAAAGATGTTACATCGCTGACAAAGTAGTCTTCATTCATATTTCTTACGCCAAGGTAAATAGAATTGTTTTCATTTATCTTCCATTGAAAATTTGCAACGGCCAAAGCCAAAGGAATATTTTCTATCTCTATATTGGAAAATCCTTGAAAATCATCAATGAGTTTATTTTCATTTGTTTTTGCTGTACTAATAGTTGAAGCTTGGAAAGACAAATGTTTGCTGATATTTACCTCTGCTTGCAGTTTTAGGAGATTTAGAAAGTTGTAGTTGTTTTTGAAATCTGTTTGAAATTCGCTGGTGTAGTCCAGCCCAAACTTTTGAGCTTTGCTTGTCTGACTAGTGATAAGTAAAATGCCTAGTAAAAAGACGAAATATGTTTTAGTTTTCATAGTAATGTGATTTTATATTTGTATTTAAATTTGTTTTGCAAAATTACACTGGTATTTTTAGACATGCAATACTCAAAAATAAGTAAATTCATCTACCTATATAAATGTATGTTTCTTTTTATCTTATAAATAATTCTTATTTCCCGTAGGGAGTAATAAAGTATTATGCTATTCGTTTTTACAATATAATTAAAAAAAATAAGAATATGAAAACTATAGCAAGCATGCCAAAATTGGCTTATGGTGCAGAAGACTTAGCACCAGTAATCAGTAAGGAAACTATTGATTTCCACTATGGAAAACATTTGCAAACCTATGTGACAAATCTAAACAAACTTGTGGAAAACACTGAGTTTGCCAATATGTCATTGGAAGAAATTGCTGCAAAAGCTGAGGGTGGTATAGGTAACAATGCAGGGCAAGTACTTAATCATACTCTGTATTTTGAACAATTTGCTTCAAAGCCAAACAAAACAGCACCTACGGGTAAATTGTTGAAAGCAATACAAGAGAGTTTTGGTAGTTTTGAAGAAATGAAAAAACTTTTTTCTAACGCTGCTACTACATTGTTTGGTAGTGGTTGGGCTTGGCTATGCAAAGATGATGCGGGTAAATTGTATATAAAACAGATGTTTAACGCAGACAACCCTTTGCGTTATGATATGAAACCTATACTAACTTTTGATGTATGGGAACATGCTTACTATCTGGATTATCAAAACAGAAGAGCAGATTATATAACTGCTTTATGGTCAATAATAGATTGGAATGTGATAGAAAAGAGATTTGAATAGATTTTATTATTCCTTTATTATAAATAAAAAGAGTGCTTCCTTTATGGAAACACTCTTTTGTTTTCTTGTGTGATTTTTTTATTTATCTGCGTATTCAGCTAGGACATCCTTTACTTTATCTACAGTCATACGACCATAAACTCTGTCACCAACAAGAACAACTGGTGCTAGACCACAAGCTCCAACACATCTTAGACAGTCAATAGAGAATTTGTCATCAGATGTTGTTTGACCAACACCAATACCTAGTTGACGTTTGAATTCTTCCAATATCTTGTCGCTACCTCTAACGTGGCAAGCAGTACCAAGACATATAGAGATAGGGTATTTACCCTTTGGTTCCATAGTGAAGAATGAGTAGAAAGAAACTATACCATATACTTGTGAAACAGGCATATGTAGACGTTCTGCTATCAATTCTTGAACCTCTGCAGGAAGATAACCCAATTCTCCTTGAACACCGTGAAGAACATTGATAACCTCACTAGATTTATTTCCAAAAGATTCACAGATATCTATTATCTTTTGTTTTTTAGTTGTATTTAATTCAAATTTTGCCATAATCTTTCAAATGTTTTTTAGCAACCAAAACTTTTTTCTGATTTGTCGAAGTAGCGAGTGTGAAGAAGTTCGTGTGATTTTTCTCCACAAGGCTCTCCAAGGAATTCCTTGTACAATTGTTGTACATAAGGGTTTTCGTGAGATTTTCTAAGAGGTTTTGAAGCGTCTTCTTCATAAACAGCTTTAAGACGTTTTTCTACCTTTGTGAAATCTCCATGGTGGTAAGGTTGACCAGCTCCACCAACGCAACCACCAGGACAAGCCATGATTTCTATTGCGTGGAACATTTCTTCACCTTTTCTTACCTTATCCAAAAGTTTTCTTGCATTACCCAAACCGTGAGCAATACCTATGTGGATAGGAGTGCCATCAAAGTCAACAGTTGCTTCTCTTACACCGTCAAGACCTCTAAGTTCTGTGAAGTCAACTTTTCCAAGTTCTTTCTTTGTGAATAGTTCGTAAGCTGTACGTGTAGCAGCTTCGATAACACCACCTGTTGCACCAAAGATAACAGCAGCACCAGTACTTTCACCAAGAGGTTGGTCAAAGTCTTCGTCTTCCAATTCATTGAACTTGATGTTAAGAAGTTTTATCATATCAGCAAGTTCTCTTGTTGTTAGAGAGTAATCTACGTCTGGAACACCATCAACTTTGAATTCTTCTCTTTGACATTCGTATTTCTTAGCAACACAAGGCATAATAGAAACAACGACAAGGTCTTCTCTGCTTATACCAAGTTTTTGTGCCCAATAAGATTTAGCAATAGCACCAAACATTTGAGCAGGGCTCTTTGCAGAAGAAGGAATGTCTAGCATATCTGGGTAGTATGTTTCAAAGAAGTTAACCCAACCTGGACAGCAAGATGTCATGATAGGAAGTTTAACATCTTTATCTCCATTCATATATCTAGAGATACGACTCAACATTTCTGTACCTTCTTCCATGATAGTAAGGTCAGCTGCAAAGTCTGTGTCAAATACATAATCAAAACCTATCTTTCTAAGAGCAGAAACCATCTTTCCTGTTACTCTGCTACCTGGTTCCAAACCAAATTCTTCACCTATAGCAACACGAACAGCAGGAGCTGTTTGTACGATAACAGTTTTCTTAGGATTGTTGATAGCAGACATAACTTGACGAGTGTTGTCAACTTCTGACAAAGCTCCAACAGGACATGCTTGAACACATTGTCCACACATTACGCAAGAACTATCAGCAAGGTTTTGTTCAAATGCTGTTGCCACTACTGCCATAAATCCTCTGTTTATACCAGAAAGAGCACCAACTGTTTGTAGTTTGTTACATACAGTTTCGCAACGGCGACACATAATACATTTGTTGACATCTCTAATGATAGCAGGAGAAACATCTTTCTTGTAAATAGATTGTTCTCCAGCATATGTTATTTCTCTTAGACCAAGATCAAGAGCAAGTTTCTGTAGTTCACATTTACCACTTTGGGCACAGATAAGACAGCTAGCTGGGTGGTCTGAAAGCATAAGGTCAACAACAGTTCTTCTAGCCATAATGACTCTAAGAGTGTTTGTCTTTACAACCATACCTTCGCTAACATCTGTAGCACAAGCAGCAGCAAGATTCTTCTTGCCTTCTATCTCTACCATACAAACTCTACAAGAGCCTGGACGGTTTTCTATTCCTTGTCCTTTAAGTTCGTAGTGACACAATGTTGGAATTTCTATACCAGCACTTCTTGCTGCTTTAAGTATAGTTGTTCCTTTTGGTACTTGTATCTTTTTGTCGTCTATAGTAAGATTTATCATATTTTCCATAATTTCTCCCTCCCTTATTTGATTTTGATAGCATTAAACTTACATTTGTTTATACAAGTACCACACTTGATACAAACTTTTTGGTCGATAGTGTGAGGTGATTTTCTTTCTCCGTGAATAGCTTCAACAGGACAATTTCTTGCACAAGCAGTACATCCAACGCAGACGCTAGGGTTAATCTCATATTTCATAAGATCCTTACATACGCCAGCTCTACATTTCTTGTATTCTACGTGTTCAACATATTCTTCCCAGAAGTTGTCTAGAGTTGAAAGGATAGGGTTTGGAGAAGATTGTCCAAGACCACAAAGTGCAGTTTCTTTTACTACTTCAGAAAGATTTCTCAAATGTTCCAAATCTTCCATTGTGCCTTTACCTTTTGTAATCTTGTCAAGCATTTCACTCAAACGTTTGTTACCTATACGGCAAGGAGTACATTTACCACAAGATTCAGGAACAGTAAAGTCTAGATAGAATTTAGCAATAGATACCATACAAGAAGATTCATCCATGATAACCATACCACCAGAACCCATCATAGAACCTGCATCTGTAAGAGTTTTGTAGTCTATAGGAAGGTCTAAGTGTTTTTCTGTTAGACAACCACCAGAAGGACCACCTGTTTGAACAGCTTTGAATTTCTTGTCATCTTTGATACCACCACCTATTTCATAGATGATTTCTCTAAGAGTTGTTCCCATAGGAACTTCTATAAGACCAACATTGTTGATTTGTCCTGCAAGTGCAAATACTTTTGTTCCTTTAGAGTTAGCTGTACCTATGCTGCTGAACCATTCTGCACCTTTCAAAATAATGATAGGCACGTTTGCAAATGTTTCTACGTTATTAACATTTGTAGGTTTTTCGTTGTAACCTTTTTCAGATGTACGAGGTGGTTTGAATGTTGGTTCTCCACGTTTTCCTTCCATAGAGTGGATAAGGGCTGTAGCTTCACCACAAACGAATGCACCTGCTCCATATCTTAGTTCTATATCAAAATCAAATCCAGTTCCAAAAATATCTTCACCCAATAAACCATATTCTTTTGCTTGGTTTATTGCAACCTGCAGTCTATGGATAGCCAAAGGATATTCTGCTCTAATGTAAACAAGACCTTTGTTTGCACCTATAGCATAAGCACCTATAGCCATTGCTTCTACTATGGAGTGAGGGTCACCTTCCAAAATAGAACGATCCATAAATGCACCTGGGTCGCCTTCGTCAGCATTACATACCATGTATTTTTGGTCTGATTTTGCTCTTGCAGTAGCAGCCCATTTCTTTCCAGTAGGGAATCCAGCACCACCTCTACCACTTAAGCCAGACTTAGTAACTATGTCTATTACCTGTTCTGGTGTGTATTCCAAAAGACATTTAGCTAAAGCAAGATAACCATCTCTAGCAATGTATTCGTTGATATTTTCAGGATCTATAAAACCGCAGTTTCTCAATGCTATTCTTAACTGCTTTTTATAGAAACTCATATCGTTAGAATTGTCTATATGTTCTCTTTTATCTGGGTCAAAATAAAGCAAACGCTTTACTTTTTCACCTTGAATTATATGTGATTCTATTATTTCTTGAGCATCTTCAGGATCTACTTCTGTATAGAAAGTGTTGTCTGGCATAACCTTAACGATAGGTCCTTTTTCACAAAAACCGAAACAACCTGTACGAATAACCTTTATCTCATTTTCTAATTTGTGTTCTCTGATAACCTTGTTCAAGTTATCTATAATCTCGCTACTTTTGGATGCTGTACAACCTGTACCTCCACAGACAAGGATATTTACTCTATAACCTTCTTTTTGCGCCTTGTCTATTTGTGCTTGAGTAACACCTGTTACATCTCCTTGTAGTCTTGCTGACATTATTTTACACGCTTTGTCCTTTGTAGCGGTAAGTTCAGCCAAGGTTTTAATCTTCATAAAAAACGCCTTAA
>JAGHSX010000092.1 GCA_018065645.1 Candidatus Scybalousia scybalohippi | reverse complement strand
ATTATATCCTTTAAAACACAAATAAAATAAGGGTAACACATTATGAGTTGTGTTACCCTTGTCTGTTTATACGATAAGACAATTAGTCTTTACCCATTCCTTTGGATTCTCCTTTGGCTGTACGTTTGCAGCATCCTGGAAGTTTTTCTATAGCACGTTTGTTAGCTTTCTGATTTTCTGTTTCTATACCAGCTTTTGCCAAAGCCTTTTCTATTTTCTCTACAGATGTTTTCTTAGTATTGTATGAAACCATAACACATTTTGCTTCTGGGTTTATCTGCCATTCTGTTACACCCTTGGTATAAGCCAATGCATTTTCTATGGTTGGGTGTCCCATCTTGCAACAATACTTTGGTAAAGAAATAACTGCTGAAGAAATCTCGTCATTAGTAGTTTGTGCCATAAGGTTTGCACAAAATGCCATAAATACGGCAACAATCAATATTTTTTTCATCTTTGTATGTTTTATTTTATAGTATAACGTAATCCTGCATAAAATATTCTTCCCATAATAGGAGAATATATAACAGAAGCATCAAAAAGTGTTGCATCCATTGGATCTCCTAACACCACATTTTCTTGTGTATAGTTGGTAATATTTTCTACTCCTACATAAACCTCAAAATCTTTCATCTTGTGTGTTATTTGTGCCATCATATATACATATGGATCACTTTCTTTTGGAGTGTCAAACAATGTGTTTGGTATTCTTTGTGGGCCATTAAACTGTGTAGTAAGGTCAAAAATCCATTTATCAAATGGAGTTCTATAACTCAATACAGCCAACCCTTTCCACAAAGAAGTATAAGGTTTTCTCATAAGTTTGTTTCCATAAGTACACTGAACATCATTGTATTTTCCTGCAAGAGTTATATTCATTCCTTTAAATATCTCATAATTAAAATCCAACTGAACTACATTTGAAAAACTCTTTCCATTGTTTATGTCTTTCAAATTTAAGATAGTTACCTGTGCAGGATTTGCATCCCAATCTACCACCAACTGATTAAGAAAGTTTGTATGATAATAATCTAGACTTATGCTCAATTCCCTATTGCCAGCCAAAGGAATAGTTTTCATAATGTTTGCACCCATATTCCAGGCTTCTTCCATATCTATATTGCCTGCAATGACTATATTTCTCTTGGTAGAGAAAACAGAAAGATTGTCTGCCAAAGGATATGCAGAACGATAACCCTTTCCAATAGATGCTCTAAATATAAGATCTTCTATTATTTTCCATTTAAGATGAAGACGAGGTGTAAGAAGATGTTTTTCATAATATGTATTGTAATCATACCTCAAGCCAAGAGTTGCAATAAATTTCTTGTCGTAACGGAATGTACATTGAGAGAAAACTCCTGGTACAAGTTCTGTTGCATGATTCTTGAAAGTATTTCCAGTAAATTGAGAAGAGAAAGAATGTGTAGTATCATCATTGTAACGGATACTTGCTCCAAGATCTAAAACATGACCACCTCTTACCTCTGCATTGTATAGAATATTTGCGTATATTTCCTTGCTGGTTGCAGAATATGTTACTGGACCATAGCTTGCATCTTGGTTGTAGTAAGAGAATGCAACTTGTGTTCCTATTGATGAGGTATTTGTAAGAGATTTTCCATTCTTTGTAGAGATGAAAGCTCTATCAACTACAGAGTTAGTGATGTATCTATTTGCAATTTCTGGCATCTGACCTCCGTCTCTCTCATCATGAGTATAGTTTACTAAAGTTTGAGAAACAAATCCTTTTTTGTTATCATAGTGCCAACGATTGACAAGAGAATATTGTTTATTGTTTGGATAATCCATAAAGTCATCATTGCCGACCATGTTCATAGGAGAATTGTTGTAGGTACCATATAGCAACAATCCTGTTGAAAGCTTATCATTAAACATATAGTTACTTTTTATGGTTGCCTCTCCCCTTTTGTCGCTATTGCCATAAAGATTTACAGAGAGCAAATCTCCCTTGAACGGCTTCTCAAAGTCAAGGTCTATAGTTCCAGTAATAACCTCGTAACCATTCTTTACTGTTGCAACGCCCTTACTTACACTTATAGATTCCAACCATTGTCCGGGAACATAACTTAATCCCATAGGTGCTGCCATTCCTCTCATATATGGAATATTCTCTAGAAGCATTTGAGAGTAAACACCACTCAAACCAAGCATCTGTATCTGTTTTGCACCAGAGACAGCATCAGAATAACCTACATCTACTGTTGCTGAATTTTCAAAACTTTCTCCCAAATTGCAGCAAGCAAGAAACTTCAAGGCATCTGCTGTGATTATTTCTTTTTGCTGATCTGATGTAGAAGATATTGCGGAAGATTTGATTCTAGATGTCACAACAACTCTATCTATGTCAGTTGTCATACGTTTCAAGAAAACAATTACTGGTTCAGAAGTATTTTTTACATCTATAGTATCTTTTTTGTACCCTACAAAAGAAAATACCAAACGATTTTGTCCTTCTTTTCTGTTAATAGAAAAAGAGCCTGTACTATCCGAGATTGTTCCGCCACCACCTTTCAACCAATATACATTGACAAAAGGAAGATTTTCCTCTGTCAGTTCATCTTTTATAACTCCCTTAACTTGTGCCAGCATAGTACAAGAAAGAGAAATAAAAATCAAAAACGATAATATTTTCTTCATTTATTCCAGTATTCTTTTAAAACTATGAGTTAAACGTATTTTTGGATTTTTTAGTATAATTTCAAAAAAATATTGTACCTTCGCATTCTAAGAAAAAAAATGGATTAAAATTTATGGATAATAATAGTTTTATTGCTAACATAGAAGAGAGTATTAGAGAGCATTGGGATAGACCAGCTCTAACCAACTACAAACAAGCTCCAATAACATACAGAGAAGTTGGTGAAAAAATCGCAAGACTACATATACTTTACTCTCAGTGTGGAATAGAAAAAGGTGACCATATTGCTATATGCGGAAGAAACTGTGCAGAATGGGCAATATCTTTCTTCTCTATTCTAACATATGGTGCTGTGGCAGTACCACTACTTCACGAATTCAAACCTCAAAATGTAGAACATCTGGTTAACCATGCAAATTGTAAGATATTGATGGTAGGTGATGTAGTTTGGGAAGGTATAGATGCTGACAATCTACCAGAAATCCACGCTATCATACAGCAACAGGGTGGAAATCTTGTATATTGTCAAGATAGAAAATATCAAGAAGCTTTTGACAATCTGGACAAAGCATTTCAAAAGAAATATCCTAATGGTTTTTCAAAAGAAGATGTTGTTTACCAAAGAGAAGATCCAGAATCTCTTGCACTTATCAACTACACATCTGGCACAACTTCTTCCAGCAAGGGTGTAATGATTCCTTACAGAGCTTTAATAGGAAACCTTAACTTTGCCAGCAGAGTTATCACAAATCTTAACTCTTCTTCCAACACTATATGTATGCTTCCTATGGCTCATATGTATGGTATGGCATTTGAGTTAAACTTTGAATTTGTATGTGGTGTAAATATTCACTTCCTTACCAGAGTACCTTCTCCAAAGGTTATCGCACAAGCGTTTGCAGAGATAAAACCAGACATCATCATATCTGTACCTTTGATTATAGAAAAAATATACAAGAGTAAACTAAAACCAATACTTGACAAACGATTAACAAAAGTATTACTAAAAACTCCTGTGATAGACAAATACCTACTAAAACGTATTCAGGGAGAAATGCATACTGCTTTCGGAGAAAGATTTTACGAAGTCATTATTGGTGGTGCAGCTATGAACAAAGAAGTAGAAGCTTTCTTTAAGAAGATAAACTTCCGCTACACTATAGGATATGGTATGACAGAATGTGCTCCTATCATTTGCTATGCAGACTGGAAAGAAACAAAGCTTTATTCTTGTGGCAAGGCTGTAGCTGAAATGGAAGTAAGAATAGACTCCCCTGACCCAGCAAACATTCCTGGAGAAATCCTTACAAGAGGACAAAATGTTATGCTAGGTTACTACAAAAACGAAGAAGCAACCAAAGAAGCTATAGATGAAGAGGGTTGGTTACATACAGGAGACCTTGGCATAATGGACAAAGACGGATATGTATTCATTAAGGGAAGAATAAAGAGTATGATACTTTCTTCAAATGGACAGAACATCTATCCAGAAGAAATAGAAGACAAAATCAACTCTATGGAATATGTCAACGAGTCTTTGGTTCTTGATGATAACGAAAAGATAGTAGCATTGGTAAACCTAGACCAAGACAAACTGGACAGAGACGGAATAACAAGAGAACAATACAATGAAATTCTAGAACAGATACGTCTGGATTCCAACAAGGAACTTGCCAAGTATGAACAAATATCTCAAATAATACTTCAGCCAGAAGAATTTGAACGTACACCAAAGCGTTCAATAAAGAGATATATGTATAGTCACAAGATAAATAATTCAAAATAATCAATTCTTGTTGTACATAAAAAAATAAGAAAGCCTCGAAAATATTCGAGGCTTTCTTTTTCATTGTTGTATCTATCTACTAGTATTTGAAGAAACCTTCGCCTGTTTTTCTTCCAAGAAGACCAGCACGAACCATCTTTCTTAGCAATGGATGAGGGCGGTATTTAGGATCGCCGTATTCATTGTACAATACTTCCATAATAGCAAGACATACGTCCAAACCGATAAGGTCGCCTAATGCCAATGGTCCCATAGGATGGTTAGCACCAAGTTTCATAGCGTTGTCTATATCTTCTGCGCTTGCAACTCCGTCAGCAAGGATGCCTATACCTTCGTTTACCAATGGGATAAGTATTCTGTTTACAACGAAACCTGGAGCTTCGTTTACCTTTACAGGAACTTTACCCATATTGTTTGCCAATTCAACTATTTTTTCGCAAACTTCTTCGCTAGTCTTTTGACCTTTGATAACCTCAACAAGTTTCATAACTGGAGCTGGGTTGAAGAAGTGCATACCGATGAATTGTTCTGGACGATCTGTCATTGCTGCTATCTCTGTGATAGAAAGAGATGAAGTATTTGTAGCGAAGATACATTCTTTCTTACAAATCTTTGAAAGTTCAGCAAAAAGGTCTTTTTTCAAAGACATTTCTTCTACTGCTGCTTCTATTACAAGGTCAGCATCTGCAAATTGAGCATAATCTGTAGTTGGAGTAATATTTGCAATTACTTGATCCATTGCAGATTGTTCCATCTTACCTTTTTCCACCAAACGAGCAAGACCTTTAGATATTCTTGCCATAGCTTTATCAAGACTAGCTTGAGAACGGCTCTTCATAACAACAGGCATACCTGCTTGAGCAAAAGCCTGAACAACGCCAGAACCCATTGTACCGGTTCCGATTACACATATTTTCATATCAATAAATGTTTTTGTTATACAATTATGTTTATTTTCCTTCAAAAGTAAATTTTTCTTTATTCAAGAATGCAGCCATACCATTCTTTTGGTCTGTTGTATTGAAACATTCACCAAATTTGATATTTTCATATGAAATAGCTTCACGTGCTTCCATATCATATTCTTTGTTTATGCATTCTTTAGCCTTTGCAACAGCTATAGGAGCATTCTTTGCTATAGCAGTAGCCAAAGACATTGCCTGATTCATAAGTTCTGCTTGTGGATAAACAGCATTAACCAATCCTATACGAAGAGCTTCATCAGACTTGATAACAGAGCCTGTATAGATAAGCTGTTTTGCCATACCCATGCCTACCAATCTTGCCAAACGTACTGTACCAGAGAATCCTGGAATAATTCCTAGACCAACTTCTGGTTGTCCAAACTTGGCATTTTCAGAACAGATACGAATATCACAAGCCATAGCCAACTCACAACCACCACCTAATGCAAAACCATTTACAGCAGCTATCACTGGAATTGAAAGTGTCTCTATCTTACGGAAAACATCGGCACCTTTCTTACCAAATTCTACACCTTGTGCGTAAGCCAATGAAGACATTTCTGAAATATCTGCACCTGCCACAAAACTCTTTTCACCTTCGCCTGTAATTATCAAGGCACGAGTTTCAGGATTGATTGTATCAAGAAAACTATCCATTTCTCCCAATACTTTTGAAGACAAAGCATTAAGAGATTTTGGAACTGATATTGTCAATGTACAAATATTTCCTTCATATTGTACTTTTATAAAATTGTATTCCATATATTTTGTTTCTTCGTTTTGTTAAAATAACTCTTCGTTTTATTTTTCTAACTCTTCGTTTCGCTGGCGTAACTCTTCGTTTTAGAAAATTTTTATTTGATGTTTTTCTACTAACTTTTCATTGCGGAAAAATATTTCTTAGTTTTTTCCACAAAAGAGAAAAAAAAGAATAACCATACTCTTGATAAGCCGGGTTCTGTTATTTCAATCTGTCATTAATCTAGTCTTTGCCTTGCGACAAAGCTCTATCAACCTACCCCTCACCAATGCCGAGCAGACACTAACTGGTGATATATTTGGTCTTTCAACTCATAAGGTTTACACAACGTGCCTGTCACCAAACACATTCGTAGGCTCTTACCCCACGTTTTCACCCTTACCCATTGCTGGGCGGTAATTTTCTGTTGCACTATTCTGTCGGAGAAAAAAATAAAACTCCGCCTGTCCGTTAGACAGTATGATGCTCTGTGTTGCCCGGACTTTCCTCTCGTGGATTGCTCCACCAGCGACAGATACCCAAGTATGGATTATTCTTTATATTTCAAATAACTATTCGTTTTCTTTTTCTCTGTTGCCTGAAAGAAACTATTCTTCAGACATACTTGCTGCTGCCATACGAGCACGCTTTCTTGCAACTTCGTCAAGAAGTATCTTTCTTATACGAAGATGTGTAGGAGTAATTTCAAGATATTCATCATCCTTGATGTATTCCATAGATTGTTCCAAAGAGAATTTTGTTGCAGGAGCAATGCTTGTCTTTTCATCAGAACCTGCAGCACGCATATTTGTAAGTTTCTTTGTTATCACAAGATTTACAACTATATCATCTGGACGCAATCCTTCTCCAACAACCATACCTGTGTAGATGTCATCTCCTGGTTCTACAAAGAAGCGACCTCTGTCTTGCAGTTTGTTTAGAGAATATTCTATAACCTGACCAGTCTCTTTTGCAATCAAAGCACCCATACGTTTTGAAGGCATCTCACCTTTCCAAGGTTCAAATCCTTTCAACTGGTGAGCCATAATTGCTTCTCCTTCAGAGATTGTAAGTATAGTATTTGTCAAACCTATAATACCACGAGATGGAATAGAGAATTCTATATGCTGACGGTCACCTTGTGGTTCCATAGAAATAAGTTCTCCCTTTCTTGCAGTTACCTGTTCTATGATTTTACCAGAGTAGTTTTCTGGAGTAACTATTATAAGTTGTTCTATAGGTTCACATTTCTTTCCATCTATTTCCTTAATGATAACCTTTGGCTGTCCAACTTGTAGTTCATATCCCTCTCTACGCATAGTTTCTATAAGGATAGACAAGTGAAGAATACCACGGCCATATACTATAAGTGTATCTGGAGAGTCTGTTTCTTCTATCTTCAAAGCAAGGTTTTTCTCCAATTCTGCATACAATCTGTCTCTCAAGTGACGAGAAGTAACATACTTACCTTCTTTTCCGAAGAATGGAGAGTTGTTTATGGTGAACAACATGCTTAATGTAGGTTCATCAACCTTGATAGGTTTCAATGGTTCTGGTTCTTCCTTATCACAGATAGTGTCACCTATATCGAAATTGTCTATACCCAAGCAAGCAACAATTTCACCCGCTTCTACCTTTGTCTTGACTTTTTCTTTTGCAAGACCTTCAAAAACATAAAGTTCTTTTATCTTTGAAGTATATTTTTCTCCGTTTGCCTTACACAATGTAACGTCTTGACCAGCTTGTAATGTTCCTCTATGTAATCTTCCCACAGCAATACGACCTACGTATGAAGAATAATCCAAAGAAGAAATCATCATCTGTGTATTTCCTTCTATTTCTGGATATGCAGGAATGTATTTGATAATCTGGTCTAGAAGATAAGAGACATCTTCTGTGGGTTTTGTATAATCTTCTGCCATCCAACCTTCTTTTGAAGAGCCATATACTGTTGGAAAATCCAACTGGTCTTCTGTTGCTCCCAAAGAGAACATAAGGTCAAAGACTTTTTCCTGTGTTGCAATAGGATCACAATTTGGTTTATCTACCTTGTTGATTACAACTATAGGTTTTAAGTGCATTTCTATGGCTTTCTGCAATACGAAACGTGTTTGAGGCATTGGTCCTTCAAAAGCATCAACAACCAACAATACACCATCAGCCATATTCAAAACTCGCTCTACTTCACCACCAAAGTCGCTGTGTCCTGGAGTATCTATAATGTTTATCTTTACACCTTTGTAACGAATGGAAACATTCTTTGAAAGAATTGTTATACCTCTTTCTCTTTCCAAATCATTACTATCAAGTATCAACTCTTTCTTTTCCTGATTGTCACGAAAAAGTTTTGCTTGATAAAGCATTCTATCTACCAAAGTAGTCTTACCATGATCGACGTGAGCTATAATTGCTACGTTGCGAATATTTTGCATTTTATATGTATTTTATTAGTTAAAGATTGTTTCTCTTATATATTGTATTGCAGCATTTACGCCTTCTTTATCCTTACCTCCTGCAGTAGCGTAGTATTTTTGGCCACCGCCACCACCTTTGATATGTTTAGCTGCTTCTCTTATCATCTTACCTGCATCGAATCCCTTTTCAACCAAAGAATCAGACATCATAATTGTTAGCATTACTTTTCCATTTGCTTCATTGGCTGCAACAAAACAGAAATCTTTGTATTCTCCTCTAAAACGGAATGCTATATCTTTCATAGCATCTGCACTTATTGGCAACAATCCTCCTTCAAAATAATCTATACCATTGATATTTTGATGTGCCTTTGCTTTTAAATCGTTGTATAGGTTTCCTGCCGCCTGTTTAGCAAATTCTTCTACTTCTTTCTTCAATGCAGCATTTTCTTCTACCAATTTCTTAATAGAATTTACTACATCTGGAGATGCTTCAAAGAATGAACGAATAGAATCTATGGTATCTATAGACTTGTAAAGGAATGCTTCAAATTCTTCTCCTGTAACTGCCTCTATTCTTCTTATACCTGCAGCAACAGCACTTTCATTTATAACCTTAAACATTCCTATTGTTCCAGTACTCTTAACGTGTGTACCACCACAAAGTTCTATACTTTCTCCAAAACGTATTACTCTAACTTTATCTCCATATTTTTCACCAAACAAAGCCATAGCACCCATTTCTCTTGCTTCGTCTATAGCTACATCTCTATGGTCATCTGCTAGAATATTCTTTCTTATTTCCTCATTTACCAATTGCTCTACCTGTCTTATTTCTTCCTTTGTCATCTTTGAGTGATGAGAAAAGTCGAAACGAAGACGTTTTTCATCAACATAAGAACCTTTTTGCTCTACATGAGAACCCAAAACTGTTCTTAATGCGTGATGCAACAAGTGTGTAGCTGTGTGATTTCTTTCTATAGAGTTACGTCTTTTCACATTGACAACTGCTTTGAATGTAGCATTCACATCACTTGGCAATTGTTTTGTAATATGTATTGCAAGATTGTTTTCTTTCTTAGTATCTATGATAGAAACTTTTTCTTCTCCATTCTGCAACATACCTGTATCTCCTACCTGTCCACCCATTTCAGCATAGAATGGAGTTTTGTTTAATACTATCTGGTACATTGACTGTCCCTTAGTTTCCACCTTACGATATTTTACAATCTTAACTTCTGCTTCAATATTATCGTAACCAACAAATTCAACATCTGTAAAGTCTGGTACAAGTTCTACCCAGTCATCTGTCTTTACACTGGCAGCATTACGACTACGATCCTTTTGCTTTTGAAGATTCTGTTCAAAAGAAGCCATATCTATTTCTCTGCCTTGTTCCTTAGCCATAAGCTCTGTCAAATCCACAGGGAATCCGTATGTATCAAACAATTCAAAAGCAAAATCACCATTGATTTTTCCTGTTGGATTGTCTGCAATATATTTCTCAAATTTAACGATACCATTTGAAAGAGTTTTCAAGAAAGCATTTTCTTCTTCCTTTATAACTTTTACAATAAGATCTCTACCTTTTTGAAGTTCCTGGTATTGTTCTCCCATCTGTGCAACCAATGTATCAACAAGATTACACATAAATGGTTCTGTGAAAGAAAGGAATGTGTATCCATATCTTACAGCTCTACGTAGTATTCTACGGATAACATAACCAGCCTTTGCATTTGATGGAAGCAAACCATCAGCAATAGCAAAACTTACTGCTCTTAAGTGATCTGCTACTACTCGCATAGCGATATCTTTCTTCTCATCTTTTCCATATTCCAAGCCTGCATCTTTTGCTATCTTCTGCAACAATGGCTGGAATACATCTGTATCATAGTTGGATTGTTTTCCTTGAAGAACCATACAAAGTCTTTCAAAGCCCATACCAGTATCTATATTCTTTTCCTTCAATGGTACTAGAGAATGGTCAGCCATACGATTGAATTCCATGAATACAAGATTCCATATCTCTATGACCAATGGATTATCTTTATTGACCAAGTCTCTACCACTGATTTTCTTCTTTTCTTCCTCACTTCTAAGGTCTATATGTATTTCACTACAAGCGCCACAAGGGCCTGTTTCGCCCATTTCCCAGAAATTATCATGCTTGTTTCCTGGCAATATTCTATCTTCACTTATCCATTCTTTCCAATAATTCAAAGCTTCATTGTCTGGAGCAAGTCCTTCTTTTTCATCTCCCCCAAAATAAGTAACATAAAGATTATTTTTGTCTATCTTGTATACTTCTGTCAACAATTCCCATGCATAAGCAATAGCTTCTTTTTTGAAGTAGTCTCCAAAAGACCAGTTACCCAACATTTCAAACATTGTATGGTGATAAGTATCATGTCCGACTTCTTCTAGGTCATTATGCTTACCGCTTACACGCAAACATTTTTGAGCGTCAGTAGCTCTATTATAAGGTTTTTGAACATTACCTAGAAAAATATCTTTAAACTGATTCATACCCGCATTGGTAAACAACAATGTAGGGTCATTCTTTACAACCATAGATGAAGAAGGTACAACTGTGTGTCCTTTAGATGCGAAAAAATCAATAAATCTTTTCCTTATCTCGTTAGATGTCATAATACTAGTATTTTATATTTAAAACAATGATAAAGTACACATACACTTTACCACCATATTGCTATTTAACGTTAAAATCAACTTGCAAATTTACAAAAAAAAACAAAAACTTTACTATTTATTAGTGTTAAGTTTTATTTTACCTGGTTATTCTTTCTAGGAAAAGTTGTAATTTTGCAAAAAAATTGGAGAAACAGACAACATGTTGGATAATCTAATATTTAGTTTGAATGGAACAGTTCCATTGTTTGTAGTAATGGTTCTGGGATATATACTTTTCAAAGTTGGTTTTCTTACCAAAGAATTCATACAGGTTACAAATAAATTTGTATTCAAAGTTACCCTACCCGCTTTAATGTTCAGAGATTTAGCCAAAGTAGATATAAAGGCTGACTTTGATACAAGTTATGTAATGTTTTGTGTAATAACAACTTTATTCAGCATAGCAATTGTATGGGGATTGTCTCGTATTTTGATAAGAAACAGAAGCATAATTGGAGAATTTGTCCAAGGAAGTTACCGTTCTTCTGCTGCTGTATTGGGTGCAGCTTTCATTCAAAACATTTATGGGAATAGTGGTCTTTCAGGACTGATGATTATAGGCTGTGTACCTCTGTACAATATATTCGCTGTACTCATATTGGTACTAGAATCTCCTGATAAGGAAAGAAATCCAAACCTTGGACAAACAATAAAAAAGAGTTTGAAAGGTATAGTCACAAATCCTATCATTCTAGGCGTATTCTTTGGATCAATAGCAGGATTAGTCAATCTTCCTATACCACCCATGGCAGATAAAACTATTGCCAGTGTAGCTAGTTTGACAACACCTTTAGCATTGTTGGCTATAGGTGCTGAATTCAAAGGAAGAAAAGCTCTTGGTCAGATAAAACTTGCGACTATTGCTTCTTTCATAAAGTTGGTATTATGGCCAGCATTATTCCTTCCTTTAGCTGTTTACCTAGGATTTACTGGTCAAAAGTTAGTAGCATTGATTGTTATGTTTGGTAGCATAACTACTCCATCAAGTTATATTATGGCAAAGAATATGGGACATGAAGGAACTCTTACTGCCAGTATTTGTGTTTTAACGACTCTTATTAGTGCATTCACTCTTACATTCTGGCTATTCCTTTCAAAATCCCTTGGATGGATATAAAAAAATAGATTTCCTTTTGGGAAACCTATTTCATATCTTTTGTTTATGGAAAGATTATCTTATTATCTCTCTTGAATAGTGATGTGAAGATTTGTATGCATCACAACGATGAGATTGACATGAAGCAAACGCAACACATACTACCAATGCTATAAACAATTTTACTAAATTCTTTTTCATATTCTAGTGTTTTTAACAAGGTTATTTATATTCTTTTCAGTTACTAACGTGATCTTTATTGATTTTATTTTGTTTTGCTATATAATATTTGCAAGAATTAGTCATTTTACAATTTTCACACAAAGGTTTTCTTGCCTTACAGGTGTATCTTCCCAATAGAATCAACTGATGATGCAACAATGCAATATCTTTCTCTGCTTCTTGACTATACTTAGCAATATTTTGCATCAATTGTTCTTCTGTCTGTCTTACAGTCTTTGCTTTACTTGTCAATCCTATACGGGCAGATACTCTATGGACATGAGTATCTACAGGCATCTTTGCCTGATGAAATGCGACTGATGCTATAACATTTGCAGTTTTTCTTCCCACCCCTTGCAAAGTCTGCAATTCTTCAACACTTTCCGGCACCTTTGAATCGTAGACTTCCACTAATCTTTTCGCCATATTGTCCAAATGTTTTGCTTTATTGTTGGGATAAGAAATAGATTGTATGTATGGAAATATTTCTTCTGCAGTAGAATTTGCCATATCCTTAGGTTCTGGATAACGCTTAAATAGTGCAGGTGTTACCATATTAACCCTCTTGTCTGTACATTGTGCAGACAGAATTACGGCTACCAACAGATGAAAAGGACTATCATTTTCCAACTCTGTAGTGGCATTTGGATACATCTCATTTAAAGATTGCAACGCCAAAGTATATCTTTCTTGCAACAACATCTCTAATCCTTTATTGAAAAATTAACAACAACTGGGTAATGGTCTGAAAAATCAAGGTCTGGACTTTCATAAGTATTTATCTTTATATCTTCAGACTTATACATCACATAATCTATCCTATATGCAGGGAAAACTCCATTATAAGTTCTACCTATACCATTTCCTTTGGAAACAAATGCATCGGAATGATTTTCCATAAATTGTTTATATACGTACGAAAATGGTTGAGTATTGAAATCTCCAGCAATAATGTAAGGTTTCTCCGTCTTGCTTATTGTCTGCAAAATATCATCTACTTGATATTTTCTGTATTTATCTTTTACAACTAGTTTTCTTAATATGTTTTTTTGAGCTGATTTATCATTTACATCTCCTTTCTTGATTTTAGAGTATGCTTCTTTGCTGTCAACATCCAGCTGATAAGACAAAAGATGTAAGTTATAAATTCTAATATCTCCTTGAGGCGTAGCAATATCAGACCAAGTCATAGTTGCATTATTGTAATCATCATCGACAATACGCCCTGATTCTCTTATCAAATACTTAGAGTATATAACACAATCTGCAACTCCGTAACTAGAACCTTTGTATATATTGTAGTAATATTTATAATTCAATACATTCATCATTCTGTTGTGCATTCCTGATTTATCCATAGAACAAGAAAAGAAATCCTGAAACACTACAATATCTGCTTTTGTACTGGAAACAAATGCTGCTATAGAATCTATATTATCCTGAATTTTTATCTGCAATTCTCTTGAATCTTCTATTCCTTCTGTATCATATCTAAAGGCGTTTACATTGTATGTAAGTATCGTAAGACTATTTTCTACATTTTTTTCCTGAGAAGACACATTGATGAAACGTGTAACAAAATTCAAATGGACAAGAATTGCAGCAATAGATATTAGCATAAATCTTCTGCTACCAATAAGCAACCATATAAACAAAAAGATTACATTTACAATAAGGAAAAATGGGTAAACATATCCCAACAATGTAAGGTATGGTATAGACTCTGAAAAAACATGATAAGGAATATAGGTAGCAAGTAACCCTAATGCTACAATTATATTTAATGCCAGAAATATCCTTTTTACTACGAACATCTACATTGTCTATTTAGTTGATGGAGAACCTGCCTTCAATGCATTATAGTCATTCATAAACCATTTACCATTTATCTTTATAAGATTACGTGAATACATCACTGTATTACCAAATTCATCTGTCGCGGTTACGCTTACCACGGCTTTCTCTCCTACTATGTTTATGGAAGATACGTTTACAGAAGTATAACTTGCCATTTCATTTGAGTAATTCTTCAATTCATTCAACTCACACCTCATATTAGGAGACAATAACTCTTCTAAATTCTTATAATCTTTCTTGTCTATGGATTTATAAAAACTCAATACTACTTGCTCTATCAATTGTTCATCTTCCCTATTGGAAGAACAAGCACAAAATGCAATCAACAAAAGAATTAAGCATAGTTTTTTCATACCTTTAAAAT
>JAGHSX010000093.1 GCA_018065645.1 Candidatus Scybalousia scybalohippi | reverse complement strand
GTTTCATATGTATTTTTAGAACAATCAATTATTGTATTATCTTTTTGAATTATCATAACGTTACCTCCTAACTATTATTCAACAGTTATAATTGCAACTTTATCTAAATTCTCACCTGTTGGCATACAAATTTCAGAAACTTTTGTTGTTCTTGAAACTGGGTCATTTTCTCCATATGTAGAGATAGCAACACCTGTATCAACTAATACAACGTCAGCTGTTTTAGACACTGATAAATCAGCTTCTTCTGGAGTTGTTCCGAATAATGTTTTACCAATGTTTTCTGTTGGAACTAATACGAATAAATCGTTTGGTACGAAGTATTGAACATTTCCATCTTCATCTTTGTACATTTTTTCGTAAACAGCAATTGTAACTCCTGTTTGTTCTTCAATATAACTTCTTAATGAAGCTTCTGAAATATTAACAGCACCATTAGCCATAACATATATAGCTTTTTTGATTGCGTCATTTTTCATCATATTTCTTAATACACTTCTTCTACAAATAGCTCTTGTAGGTCTTACACCTGTTACAGCTTCGATTTGGTCTTGAGCGTTGATTATATCTCCAACTATATCAGCTGTAGCAACTGACCAATGTGTAGGAGCTGTAGTTTTTTGTGTTGAAGCCATTCCGTAGTCATATCTATATTCTTGACCATTTGAAACTATATTAATTACACCTGTTGTTAAAAGTTGGAATCTCATTCTTTCTCTTGTAACAGCTGCACCTTTTAATAGGTTCATGTTGTCATCGAATATTTTTCTTAATACTTCATCAAAATATCTGCTATCAGAGTTTGTTGAAGCTGTTATTAATTTTTGTCTTAATTTTTCATTTAAGTCCATTTTGTTTTTGAAATAAGGCATTTCAGCACTCATTTCTGCGAAACCAATTCTGTTTCTTCCTAATGCTTTAGCATCGAAAGCAGATAGTGATAATACTGCTGCTACTCCGCTAGCACCTTTTAACCAAGATATATCTAATCCAGCTTGTTTTTCACTTGGGAATAATTCATCTCCTAAGAATGGAGCTTCTGATTGATTTGCTTGATATTCATTCCAATATAAAGCTTGTGCTTTTGCTTTTATATAATCAAATATATTCATCTTCTATTACCTCCTAATTCTTGCTTCCGTTTAGGAATGTTATTTTTGTTAATGCTGATTTAGCTGAATTTACAACTGTTACAACATCTGAATCTAATTTGTATAGGTCTACATATCCAGATACAACTAATGTAGCTCTTCCGTCTCCATCTGTTACATCTACGTCGTGCATTACTACACCTTGTGCGTTTTCAGCACCTTTTGTTAAAACTGTTTGTCTGTTTGTTAAAACATCAGTAGTTCCTCCAACTGGAGTTCCTGCTTTAATTATTTTTTTACCTTCTGCATTAGCTGCTACACCTGTGTTACCAACCAAGCAACCAATTGTGAAAGCTAATTCTGGAGCTACTAATATTTGTTTTTCATTAGCATAGCTCTTTCCTTTTACACTATTTGCTACTGCCATAATGTGTTCCTCCTTTTAATTATTTAAAATAATATGAATTGTTTTGTGGTTTTAGCCTTTCTGCTAAACTCTTAACTTTGGCTTCGATTTCTGAACCTTCTTCATCGTCCTTAGAACCTTTACCATCTTTTCCCATTTGACCAAGTCCATTTTTCATCGAGTCAGATTTTCCTTTTTCGTAAGCTTTTTTTACCATTTCATTGATATACTTGCTTACTTTTGAAGATTTTTCTTCATCTTCTGAAACGATACTCGATATAAATTCAATATATCCTTCGTCCTCTGCTTCTATTCCTGATAAACCTCTAGCTTCTGATATGTTTCCATTCATAACACTTTTACTGCTGTTCAATCTTGTTTGAGCTAATAACTTTTTCATTTCTTCAAATTCATCATCTCTTGCTTTTTGAGCAGCTTTTGCTTTTTCTTCATCAGACATTTTACTATTTAAACTAGCATTTAAACTATCAATTTGAGCTTTCAAATTCTTTTCAATTTCTCTAGTTTGAGCCTCTGCATTGTCTTTGTTGACATATTTACCAGAGCTTAATAGCATCTTATTAAAAGCACTTTGCACGTCTTGTGCAGTCATTCCTTCATGGTAATTTTCTCCTAGAAGGTTTTTGATTTCTTCTTCCATCGTTAATCCTTTCTTTTGGCGTGATTATAGCTCTTCTCTGAGCGTGTCCTCACCTACAGATATAGCCACTGTAGGACTGGCAATTTATATTGTCATAGGTTACCCTATGTTAATACCTAAACATTACTTTTTGTTCTTTTACTTTTTTCTTTTTCTTTATCACTAGATTTTCCACTAAATCTACTAGGAATTTGTTTTACATTATCTCCATCTATGTTAGATGTTACTTTGTTTTGATTATTTGTATAATTTGTTCCTAATTTCTTACTTGTAGTAGAATTTCCACTATTTGCAACTTCTGTACTTGCTGTACTTGCTTGCATCATTTCTTTTTCTTTAGCCATATTTTCTTCTGCTACTTTATCCCAATATTCCTTACCTCTATTAGCTACGTCAACTACATCTGTTGTTACATCACACATTTCTAATGCATCCTCTGGAGCTATTGTTCTAGTTCCTACAAATGTAGAATAACTTTGAGCTTTAGATTGTAAATTGTCAGTTTTATTTCTTGGAAACTTAATATCTATATCAATTAGTTTTAGTTCTTGTTTTAGAACTCCTAATTCTTTCATTATTTTCATTATTACAGCTACTTGTTTCTTTTTAGCTTGTTTAAAATAACTTTCTTTTACTCTAGCAACAACTTCTATATCAGCCCAACCATCTCTTAGCTTAACGGCATCTCCTGTGTCTCCACCTCCACCGCCACGAGTTTTACGGTCTGGAATACCAATTATTACTTTATAAGCCTCCTCTAAGTATTCTCTTAAATTATTAGCTCCTATAGCGTCTAATTGTTGATAAATGAACTTAGCGTCTACATTTTTACCGTCAGAACCTATTATTTCTAATATTCTGTTCTTTTTAATATCATCTGTAGAACCTTCTTCTAATTCCGCATTTATTATTACTAATAAACTTTGCAATACATTTTGAACATCGTTCATACTATCACTAGCTAGTTGATTTAATGCATCTAGTACACTTATTGCAACTTCAAAATCTCCCATCATAAACAAGTTATTAGAAACCATTTGTATTGGATTTAATCCAATTAGGTTTTTTTCAACTTTTACTGATATATTTTTAGGATTTCCTGAAATTGAATATCTGCTTTTACTATCAACTCTATATATTTTGCTATCTGTATAACATACAAAATGTGTTATACCTTCATGTTTATCGCACCAATAATTTACACTCATTCTTACAGGGTTACTTATTTTTGCAGATTGAATTACAAATGTATTTGTTGGGTCTGCATGGTTTAAAGAAATTGGAACATCTGGCATATAGTCACTTGTTATTTCCTCAGATGGCAATGTATAAAAATACCCTACTCCTGTTATTCCAGCAAATAAAGCTACTTCGTTATCTACTGTATTTGTATTCTCATATTCCATTAGGTCTGTCAATTCTTTTATAGCTTTTCTTGCTTTAGTTTTTCTCGGAATAATTTGTATCGGCTTACCAAAAGTATATCCCATAATGTCTCTTTCACTAGAATAGGCATAGTTTAGAACAACTTTATTATTAATTTCAGAATTGCTTGGTGCAGGTCTGTTTAATATTGTTTGTTGTCCTTTATAGTAGTCAATTAAACTATTTATATCAACAACATTTTCTCTATGTATAGCTAATGCGTCTGTTAATATTTGTACAATAGTTTGCTCATTAATTTCTCTATCGTCAATTATCTTTTTTCTACCTTTTCCTACCATTTTCACACCCCTTAACTAAAAAATAGCCATAAGAAAGTAATCGCTTACTTCTCATGGCTACTAGAGCACTCTTTTTCTTTAAAATTTTCTTTACATCTAGTACAAAAGAATAAAATTCCTTTAGAACTAGCTTTTTCTTCTTTTTTTGCAATTAATTTATTGCAAATAGG
>JAGHSX010000169.1 GCA_018065645.1 Candidatus Scybalousia scybalohippi | reverse complement strand
TCCTCGCGTATCATCGAATTAAACCACATGCTCCTCCGCTTGTGCGGGCCCCCGTCAATTCCTTTGAGTTTCAACCTTGCGATCGTACTCCCCAGGTGGATAACTTATCGCTTTCGCTGCTACACTGGCTGTCTATCGCCAACATATAGTTATCATCGTTTACAGCGTGGACTACCAGAGTATCTAATTCTGTTCGATACCCACGCTTTCGTGCATTAGCGTCAATATTACCTTCGCAAGCTGCCTTCGCGACCGGTGTTCTAAATCATCTCTATGAATGTCACCTCTACATGATTTATTCCGCCTGCGCCACTTATATTCTAGTCCGCCGGTTTCTGTGGCTCGATTATGTTGAGCATAACGCTTTCACCACAGACCTGTCAGTCCGCCTACGCACCCTTTAAACCCAATAAATCCGGATAACGCTCGTATCCTCCGTATTACCGCGGCTGCTGGCACGGAGTTAGCCGATACTTATTCGTATTGTACTTTCTCTTCAGTGTTCTCGACACTGCCATTACCCCAATACAAAAGCAGTTTACAATCCATAAGACCTTCCTCCTGCACGCGGTATGGCTGGTTCAGGCTTCCGCCCATTGACCAATATTCCTCACTGCTGCCTCCCGTAGGAGTTTGGACCGTTCTCAGTTCCAATGTGGGGGACCTTCCTCTCAGAACCCCTAAGGATCGTCGCCATGGTGAGCCGTTACCTCACCATCTAGCTAATCCTACGCATGCCCATCTTAAAGCTATAAATATTTCTTTGTAAATAGATGCCTATCTACAACAGTATGGCGGTTTACACCCCGTTTCCAGAGCCTATCCCCCTCTCTAAGGCAGGTTGCATACGCGTTACTCACCCATCCGCCGGTCGCCTTCACCTCTGTATTGCTACAAAAGCAGCTGCCCCTCGACTTGCATGTGTTATGCCTACCGCTAGCGTTCATCCTGAGCCAGGATCAAACTCTCCATTGTAAAATTCCGATTTTGAGTTACTGGCTTTTTTCTTAATTGACAGGTGGCTGTTTGAGTCTTACTCAAATTCCACTCTCGTTCTCGTTTTTAATCTTAATTTATATCAAGATTACCTTACGCTACTTCTTTAGGTTTTGTATTTTTGTCTTCTTTATCTCAATGATCTTTTCTTAATCTCTCCCACTCTTTCGCATTTCGTGGTCGTGATTTCGAGGTGCAAAATTACTACAAATTTCATTCGTGACCAAACTTTTTAAAAAAATATTTTCATTTTTTTTATTAAAGTATTGATTCTTAAGAGAATTATTTTAACAAATAAGTTTGTATTTTTCATCATTTTTAAGATAGTTTTAGCTAAAATTAGCAAAAATCAGCAATTACAAATGTAAATATAACAGAAAAATAATCAACTCTCACAAACATCAAATATAAATTAGTGTATGTCTAACCGCTGAGAGCAAAAATCAAGTCAAAAATTCACTATTTATAAAAAATTCACTATCTTTGCATTTTATTTAATGCGTAAACAAAGAAATAAAAACTAACTATATGAGACCAGATTTTACAAATGTGAACTTTAAAGCGCAAGAATCTCACATAGATTTTCGCAAATGGGAAAACGAGGTTCACAACGAGAAAAATTGGATAACACCAGAACAAATTCCTGTAAAGCCTGTCTATGGACCAGAAGACCTTGCAGGCATGGAACATCTAAACTATGCTGCTGGTGTTGCTCCATTCCTTAGAGGACCATACAGCACAATGTATGTTATGCGTCCTTGGACTATTAGACAATATGCAGGATTCTCTACTGCAGAAGAAAGTAATGCATTTTATAGAAGAAATATAGCTGCTGGACAGAAAGGTTTGTCTGTTGCTTTTGACCTTCCTACACACAGAGGATACGATTCAGATCACCCAAGAGTAGTAGGTGATGTTGGCAAAGCTGGTGTAGCCGTAGATAGTGTATTGGATATGCAAATATTATTTGACCAAATAGCATTGGACAAAATGTCTGTATCTATGACAATGAATGGTGCTGTTTTGCCTATCCTTTCATTCTACATCATAGCTGCTGAAGAACAAGGTGTAAAACAAGAACAACTTGCAGGTACTATACAAAATGATATCTTGAAGGAGTTCATGGTAAGAAACACCTACATCTATCCTCCTAAACCATCAATGAAAATCATTGCAGACATCTTTGAGTACACTTCAAAGAATATGCCTAAGTTTAATTCTATTTCTATTTCTGGATACCATATGCAAGAAGCAGGTGCAACTGCAGATATAGAAATGGCTTACACTTTGGCAGATGGTTTGGAATATCTAAGAGCTGGTGTTAATGCAGGTATGAGCGTTGACCAATTTGCTCCTAGACTTTCATTCTTCTGGGGAGTAGGTATGAACCACTTTATGGAAATAGCTAAGATGAGAGCTGCCAGAATGCTTTGGGCTAAAATTGTTAAACAATTCAACCCAGAAAATCCAAAATCTCTTGCTCTTAGAACACACTCTCAAACATCTGGATGGTCTCTAACAGAACAAGACCCATTCAACAATGTTGGCAGAACATGTATAGAAGCTATGGGTGCTGCACTTGGTCACACACAATCATTACACACAAATGCATTGGACGAAGCTATTGCACTACCTACAGACTTTTCTGCTCGTATCGCAAGAAATACTCAAATTTACATACAAGAAGAAACAAACATTTGTCGTTCTCTTGACCCATGGGCAGGAAGTTACTATGTTGAAAGTCTTACTCACGAACTTGCTCACAGAGCTTGGGGTCATATCCAAGAAGTTGAAAAACTTGGTGGCATGGCTGCAGCTATCGAGAGCGGTATTCCTAAGATGAGAATCGAAGAAGCATCTGCTAGAAAACAAGCTAGAATTGATGCTGGCATAGATACAATTCTTGGTGTAAACAAATATCGCTTGGATCATGAAGCAAGCATAGACACTTTGGAAATTGACAACACAGCAGTTAGAGAATCACAAATAAAGAGATTAGCAAAACTACGTGCAGAAAGAAACGAAGACGATGTACAAAGTGCATTGAGAGCTTTGTCTAACGTAGCTGAAACTGGCGAAGGAAACCTACTTGAAATGAGTATTGACTGCGCTAGAAAACATGCTTCTTTGGGTGAAATATCTGATGCTTGTGAAAAACATTTTGGAAGATATAAAGCAAAAATAAACTTAATTTCAGGCGTGTATAGTCAAGCAACAAAAGATAGTGCTAAATTTAAACATGCACAAGAACTTGTAAAAGAGTTTGAAGCTATCGAAGGTAGAAGACCTAGAGTAATGGTAGCTAAGATGGGACAAGATGGTCACGATCGTGGAGCTAAAGTCGTAGCAACAGGTTATGCAGACATAGGCTTTGATGTTGATATGGGTCCATTATTCCAAACTCCAGAGGAAAGTGCAAAACAAGCAGTAGAAAATGACGTTCATATCCTTGGCGTTAGTTCTTTGGCTGCTGGTCACAAGACACTTATCCCTCAGGTAATAGCAGAACTAAAGAAACTTGGTAGAGAAGACATTATGGTTACTGCTGGTGGTGTTATTCCTCCACAAGATTACCAATTCCTATATGATGCAGGTGTTGCTGCTATCTTTGGACCAGGTACAGTTGTTTCTGATAGTGCTACTAAGATGCTTGAACTTCTTCTTGCTGAAAGAAAATAAGGTCAAATTTAATACCCCAAAAACGCCAGCCAATCGGTTGGCGTTTTTCTTTTTATACAAATCCTCCTCATATAAATCTTTCTATAAATTTTATAAGTTTTCATTCTATAACAATTTGTACCTTTGCAAAATCAAAATAAATACTTACTGTCATGATGGAAATATTGCATTTAGTAAATGAAATGTCCCCATATTTGTTGTTGGGATTTCTTTTTGCTGGAATTTTACACGTAATTATTCCTTCTAATTATTATCACAAATTCCTTTCTAAACCGAATTTTCGATCTGTAGTAAATGCTGCAATACTAGGCATTCCCCTACCTTTATGCTCTTGTGGCGTTATTCCAACAGCTATGTCTTTAAAGAACGAAGGTGCATCAAATGGAGCAACTACATCTTTTCTTATAGCAACACCCCAAACTGGAATAGATTCTATTCTTGCTACATTTGGTTTAATGGGAGCTCCATTTGCTATCGTTAGACCTATTGCAGCCCTAGTAACCGCCCTATGCGGAGGAAGTGTTGCAAATCTATTTGACAAAAGAAGTAACAATAGCGAATCTAAAAATGAGAACAATCGTTGTTGTAATACTGACAACGATAATAAAACCAACAAACTATATAGAATATTTCATTATGCATTTGTTGAAATGTTAAGCAACATAGGAAAATGGCTTATAATAGGAATAGTCATAGCAGGTGTAATAACTATAGCTGTTCCAGATGAGATATTTGTATATTTCAAAGACAACACATTTACATCTATGCTACTGGTATTGTGCATATCCATTCCTATGTATCTATGCGCTACTGGATCAATTCCTATTGCTGTTGCTTTAATAGCTAAAGGTCTTACTCCTGGAGCAGGATTAGTTCTACTTATGGCAGGACCTGCATGTAATATGGCCAGCATTCTAGTTGTAAAAAAAGTTTTAGGAACAAAATCTCTTTTAATTTATATTGCATCTATTGTCTTTGGAGCAATAGGATTTGGATATCTAATAGATTTCCTACATTTTGGATGGTTTATTGATTTCACAAGTGGCAATCAAATACAAAATATGCATGCATGTTGTGTACAACAAGACTCTTGGTTTGCTTGGTCTTGTACAATAATATTGTTTATGCTCTTAATAAATGCTCTTATAGTTCCTAGAATATCACGTAAAAAAAACAATAAGAATTTAAACATTATGAACGCAAAAACGTATTATGTAGACGGAATGTCTTGCAATCATTGTAGACTATCTGCAGAGAAGGCATTACAAGAAGTAAAAGGAGTAACCTCTGCTAAGGTTATTTTAGAAACTAAAGAAGCTATAATAGAAGGAGATGCTAGTGAAGAAGACCTTCGTGAAGCTGTAGAATCTATAGGATTTTCTTTAAGAACAAAATAAAGGCTAATAATGACTACACTAAACATAAAAAATATGGTTTGTCCTCGTTGTATAATGGCTGTTAATAATTTATTGACAGGACTATGTCTAACACCCATATCCATTGTGTTTGGCGAAGCAGTCATTAAGGAAGATCTGGATTTATCCATGATTCAACAAATTCAGTCTAAACTGGAAGATTTAGGATTCAAACTACTGGATGACCCAAAATCTAAGCTTGTTGAAAAAATTAAGAAACATATTATAGAATGGGTGCGAACAGATAATTGCAATCAAGAAAAGTTACCCAATTATTTAATTAAATCAACCAAAAAGGAATACAATACCTTAAGCAAATTATTCAGCGAAGTATGCTGTATAAGTATTGAACGGTACTGCATACTCCAACGCATAGAATTTGCAAAAGAATTATTGTGTTATAGCGAATTAACCATTAGTGAAATTTCTTTTAAATTAGGATATTCCAGTCTCGCTCACTTGAGTGGTCAATTTAAGCAAATAACAGGCATTTCTCCAAAAACATTCAAACAAACATACGGTCCTAAAAATAGGCAGTCTATTGATAAGATTTGATTTTAGAAAAATAACTCTTCGTTTTATTTCGCTGAAACGAAGAGTTATTTTTCTAAAACGAAGTTTTATTTTCCTAGCATCAAATAAAAAAACGTTCTCTTTTCTATGGGTTGATATTTTCTATTTTCAAGATTTATTTGTAACTTTGCGCAATAATTATTTTGCAGATTAACGATAGTGAAAAAATTGTTTTCATACATACTTATTCTATTGTTTTGCACCAATATACTTGCACAAAGGGATCAATCTGTTGCCTTGGTGTTAAGTGGTGGTGGTGCAAAGGGATTGGCTCATATTGGAGTGCTTAAGGCTTTGGAAGAAAACAACATTCCCATTGACTATATTTGTGGCACTAGTATGGGGGCAATCATATCCGGATTATATGCTTCTGGATATACTGTTCAGGAAATAGAAGACATCTTTTTCTCTAAAGACTTTGAGAGTTGGGTATCAGGAAGTATAGATAAAAGATTCCTTCCATATTATATTATACCTAAACAAGACGAAACTATGTTTCAGGTCGGCTTTGACGTAGACAAAAAATTCAAAGCGTCTTTACCACTCAGTCTTGTCAACCCTGTGCAAATGGATTACGCATTTTTGGATATATTTGCTGGAGCAAATAAAGTATGCAATGGTGATTTCAACGACCTTATGATACCATTCTTTTGCATAGCAACCAATGTTAACGAAAACACTCAAAGCATTAGAAGAGAAGGTGATCTTGGACGTTCTATAAGAGCGTCAATGTCATTTCCATTCTTTTTTGCGCCTATAGTATTGGATGGAAAGATGATGTGTGATGGAGGCATTTACAACAACTTCCCTGCAAAAGAAATGCTAGAGTTTTACAATCCAGATATAATTCTAGGTGTAAAAGTTGTGAACAACTTTGCTGAGCCTAAAGACGATGACCTCATATTGTACGTAGAAAATATGGTAACCATGGATTCCAAGTACGACATACTATGCGACAATGGCGTAATGATAGAACCAAACATGAGTGACATAGGTGTAATGGATTTTTCCAAGAAACAAGAATGTATAAACAGAGGTTATCAGGTAACTATGGGGCAAATCGATAAAATAAAATACCTTTTGCCTGACAGCGTTGACGCCAGCGAAATCACAAAAAAAAGAGAAGAATTCAACAACAAAAAAGGTGAAACCATAATAGGAAATATCATCATTAGAGGTGTAAACGAGCATCAGAAAAAATACTATGAAAAGATGCTTATAATGAATCTTCACAATGAAACTCTTACTTTGGAGAAGATTAAACCGAACTATCTTGCGTTGTGTTCAGACCCTAATATCAGTAATGTAGTTCCTTATATGTACTTTGACCACTTCACAAAAGAGTATGTTTTGGAATTGAATTTAAAAATGAAGCGTTCTGTAGATATAAAGGTAGGAGGTGTTTTGTCATCAGATCCTATAAGCAATCTATTCTTAGGAGCGAACTTCAATTCTGTAAACCGTTTAGCATGGAGACATAGAGCAAACACTTATTTGGGAAGATATTACCGTTCTATGACATACGCTCTACGTATGGATGTGCCAAATCCTAACGTACCTTTCTTCTTGGAAGGTAGCGTAACAACAAATCACTGGAACTACTTTAGAAACAGAAATTCCCTTTTTGAATACTCTGCTATCAACTATCTTGTCCAGCAGGAAGAAAATGCCATATTGAAATTCGGATTACCTATTTCCAGAAGCGACAAGTTTATGGCAAAAGTGGGATATGGATACATTGATGACAAATATTTTACAGAAAACATCATTATCACGAACGATACTACAGACAACACAACTTTTTCTCACTTTGCTACAGGTATGCTATGGGAAAGAAGTACGTTAGACAATGAATACTTCCCAACTACAGGTGGATCTTCCAGAATCAATGCCCAACTTATTTCCGGCAGAGAGAAATTCCACGCTGGAAATTCTGCCATACCTATTGATGAATACTCTCACGACCATACTTGGATACAGTTTGGAATAAAAGAAAAATTATATCGTTCTTTTTCCGACAAATATTCCTTAGGTCTGACGCTGGATGCCTTTTATTCATTCCAGGACTTATTCTATACAAGAAAGGCTACACTACTGAATTCTGGTATATTCAATCCTACTCTTGAAAGTATGACAAGATTCTATCCAGAGTACAGAGCCAACCAATATGTAGCTGTTGGTGCAGAAAATATATGGAAGATAGGTTCTTCTATTCTTGGAAATGTATCTCTTAGGTTGAAGACTTATCTGTTTATGCCTGTAAGACAAATATTAGAAAATGATAGCTTCCAACCATATTACGGAGATTTCTTTACAAAAGTCTATGGTATCGCCGCAGCAAACCTTGTCTTTTCCACCCGATTAGGGAACCTAACAGTTGGTGCTTCATATCATCAAAGGGACAATGACGCTATGCCATGGAATATTTCCATAAGTATAGGTTCTATGATTTTCAACGACAAAAATATTGATAGATGATAAGACTTAACAACATATCTAAATCTTTTAGTGGCACACAAGTTTTAAAAGATATAAGTTTTGAAATAAAAGACTCTGAGATTGTCAGTATAACTGGTGCTTCAGGCGCAGGCAAGACAACCTTGCTCAATATAATGGGCACATTGGAAAAAGCTGACGAAGGAGAAATATTCATAAACGGAAAAGATATTCAAAAACTAAAAGACAAAGAATTATCCAAATTTAGAAATAAAGAGATAGGGTTTGTATTTCAGTTTCACTACCTATTGTCTGAATTCAACGCTTTAGAGAACACAATTATGCCTGCGATTATCTATGGCAACAACAAGAAAGAGGCTGAAGAAAAGGCTAAAGAGATTTTTCATACTCTAGGCATTGGCAACAAACTAGATAGTTTTCCTAATGAGTTGTCTGGTGGAGAACAGCAACGTGTGGCTATTGCCAGAGCTTTGATTAACTCCCCTGCCCTTATACTTGCAGACGAGCCAACAGGAAACCTAGACTCTAGCAATGCAAAAGCCTTGTTTGATCTATTCTTTGTGCTAAGGGAAAAGTTTCATCAAACCTTTGTGATAGTAACTCACGCAAAAGACCTTTCACTTAGGTGCGACAGGCAATTAGTAATAAGTGATGGTAAAATTATAGAATAATACATTATTTACAACATATATGGCAAGAGAAAACATTATCTACGGAGTTCATCCTATAATAGAAGCCTTGAGAGAAGGTAAAACTATAGAAAAACTTTTGTTGCAGACAAATATTTCCAACGATGCAATTCGTTCCGTAAAAGAAGAGTTAAAGCAAAGCGGTCAGTTTGCAAAGATACAATATGTCCCAGTTGAAAAACTAAACTCTCTTTCTAGAGGAGGAAATCACCAAGGAGTAGTAGCTATTGCTTCTTTGATAGAGTACAGAGAACTGGAAGAAGTCTTGGACCAGTGTATAGAAAGAGGCGAAAAACCTTTTATGGTTATGCTTGACCACTTGACAGATGTAAGAAATCTTGGTGCAATTGCTAGAACATGTGAATGTGCTGGTGTTACTTGCGTAATAGTTCCAGAAGATGGCTCTGCTAGCATAAACGAAGATGCTATCAAGACTTCTGCAGGAGCATTGCTTCGTATTCCTATCTGCAAAGTAAAAAACATAAAATCTGCTTTGAACTACGTAAGACAAAGTGGCGTAAAAATATTTGCTGCTTCAGAAAAAGCTAACTATCTTTATACAAATCAAGATATGACTGAACCTATGCTTTTGATTATGGGAGCAGAAGACAAAGGTATCAGCAAGGAAGCATTGAAGATGTGTGACGAACTCATCAAGATACCTATCATTGGCGAAATAGAATCCTTGAATGTCAGTGTTGCAGCAGGAGTTATCATATATGAAATAGTAAGACAAAGAAACCTAAAATAATCACACAATGAAAAAGACTTTTTTATTCGCACTAATGTCCGTCTTCACTTTGTTAACGATGGCACAAACTGAACAATTTTCTTATATTGTTCACAACAAAACTCACCTAGAGACTAAGCAAGAATATTCACAAAAAGCCCTATTCCCTATCAATGGGAAAGAAATACAAGATATAAGATTGAAACTACATCTTGGTTGTCCAGACGGAAAATGTTCTGATTGGGACTACTCTATCAACGTTATGCTAAGAAAAGTAATCAATGGAGAGACTGTTACTTTCCAGCTTGGTAGAATGATAACCCCATATAGTGGCTGGTACAACAGAGGAGAAAACGCTAAAACATGGGATCACATTTGGGAATGGAACGTTACAGAATACCTTCCTTTACTAAAAGATAGCGTGGAAATAGTTGTTTCTTACGAAGGTTATCAAGATGGTTTTCTTGCTACAACAGAATTTGTATTCAATCAAAACCAAAACAAAGTAAATGCTGACAAATTCCTTGGAGTAGAAAACGTATATTATGGTTACTATCCTTTTGGCAGAGTTGACTCAACAATAGACCAGTTCATTCCAAAAAGAGAAATAACAATTCCTAAAGGAACAAAGAAAGTTATCGCCAGAATGACTGTTTCTGGTCATGGTGGAGATAGAAACAATGCTGCTGCAGAATTTCTTTCAAAGAACTACAGATACTATGCCAACAACAAACTTATAGCAGACCAAAGCGTATGGAAGGATGATTGTGGTTGCAACCCTATACAACCTCAAGGTGGTACATGGATTTACAACCGTGCAGGCTGGTGCCCAGGAACAAAGGTTGATGAACATTATTACGACCTTACTCCTTTTGTAGAAAATGGCAAGTTGAATATAGAAATGATGTTTGACTACTACAATGGACAAAACTCTGGGGATGCAGGCTACCAAATAGCAAACGACATTTTCTTCATCAAAGACAAAAACTACCAACACCTAGACGTTGAAGATGGTAAATTCAACTTGGAAAGAGAAACGATTTCTCTACCAAATGAATTCATTCTTGTTTTCAAAACCAACGAAGATGCAAAAGATTCTTACAAGATAAAAGAAAATATGGGAGGAAATGATAGAGTTTTGTATGAGCGTTCTCAATTCCAACCAAACACTATCTATTCTCAAAAAGTTTCTCTTCAAAGACCAGTAGCTTTTGCAACTCATAGCAATGAAGGAGCTTGCTGTTCAAAAACATCTTATTCAAAATATATCCTTGAGATAAACGACCAAGATTGTGATGGCATGTCATGGTGGGCTAGTCCTAGTCAAGGAGATGGTTATGTTTTGATTTATGACAAAGACTCAACAACTCTTCTTGAAGCATTTGACCCAGATTTTGGCTGTGAACTTGTACAACCTTTCATTTGTGTAAACAACGAAGAAACTATTTCTCACAAAGAAAACAAATGCATCTTCCTTTACGACAAAAACACAAACGAGGCTAACGTCATCTTCTTCAACAAAGACAACAAAGAAAACGAAATGAACATTATCGTCCGTGACAGAAGAACAGGAGATACAGTTTTAGAACAATCTTTTGACAAGAAATCTGTTTTCAATGAAAAGATTGACTGCTCAAATCTTAACGATGGATACTATATGATGAAAATCACTTGCAACGGATTTACAGAATATGGAATGTTCTCCAAAATGAAAAAAGAAGACTAAGTCTATTTATTTTACACATACAACTAAGAGGATGCAATCTAGCATCCTCTTTTGTTTTATACACATATTCAATCACATAATAATAATAATAATAATAATAATAATAATAATATAAATTTGTTTTTGTGTGAAAAATTAA
>JAGHSX010000076.1 GCA_018065645.1 Candidatus Scybalousia scybalohippi | reverse complement strand
TTATCATTCTTGGGACTCCGTACATATAAACCACATCTGGCCAAATATCAAATGTCCATATAGAAATTTTCTTATGAAATTTCTTCTTTATTGCAATTGCTGGAATGGCTACTGTAAGAGGTCCTGTTTGAGAAACAAATATAACATCATAATTACCTCCAATTCTTTTTCCTATTTTAGAAGCGCCTCGAACAAATTTCAAATAATTTGCAAATTTCTTTTTAATGCTTGTTTTATAGCCTTCAATAAAGGGGAATCTGTATATTTTAGAGCCTTCCCATTCTTCTACACTTTCTCCGACATTTTCATATCCAGGAAAAACATAACTTTCAGGATATGAAGGATATTGACTTATAACGTCAACAGTATGACCTTGCTTTTTCCATTCTCTAACAAGGTCATTTATCAAGAAATTTTCTGGATAAAAAACTTCAGAAATAACAAGTATCTTTTTCATCTAAGACTTTCTCCAAACCATTTTGTTTACTACTCCAGTATAAGATTGTATTATCTTAACAACTTTTGTAGATACGTTTTCATCTGTATAATATGGCACTGGAATACCAAAATCGCCATTTTCATTCATACTTATTGCTGTTTCAACAGCTTGAAATAGACTCTTTTCATCTATACCTGCCAAAACAAAGCAAGCTTTATCCAATGCTTCTGGTCTTTCTGTACTTGTCCTTATACAAACTGCAGGGAAAGGTTTACCAACAGAAGTGTAAAAACTGCTTTCTTCTGGCAAAGTCCCACTATCAGAAACTACAGCAAAAGCATTCATTTGAAGGTTGTTGTAATCATGAAAACCTAATGGTTCATGCTGAATAACTCGCTTATCCAATTCAAAACCTCTTTCCTCCAAACGTTTTCTACTTCTTGGGTGGCAAGAATAAAGTATAGGCATATTGTATTTTTCTGCCAACTTATTGATTGCAGAGAATAATGATACAAAGTTCTGTTCTGTATCTATATTCTCTTCTCTATGTGCAGACAGAAGAATATAACCTTGTTTCTTAAGAGATAATTTATCTAGTATTTCAGAAGATTCAATTTCTGTTAGATTTGCTTTCAAAACTTCTGCCATAGGAGACCCTGTGACATAAGTTCTTTCCTTTGGCAGACCACACTCTGCAAGATACCTTCTTGCATGCTCGGAGTATGCCATATTAACGTCTGAAATAATATCTACTATTCTTCTATTGGTTTCTTCTGGCAAACATTCGTCTTTGCAACGATTTCCTGCCTCCATATGGAAAATAGGAATATGAAGACGTTTTGCTGGGATGGCAGATAGGCAAGAATTAGTATCACCAAGAATAAGTAGAGCATTAGGCTGTATTTCTGCCATAAGTTTATATGAAGCATTTATAATATTTCCTACTGTAGCACCAAGGTCTTCTCCTACTGCATCCATATAAACCTCTGGATTTGCTAGTTTTAAATCTTTAAAGAATATTCCATTAAGATTGTAATCATAGTTTTGACCAGTATGCGCCAATATTGTATCGAAATATTGTCTGCATTTATTTATAACAGCTGACAATCTTATTATTTCAGGTCTGGTACCCACAATAATAAGCAATTTCAACTTGCCGTTATTCTTGAATTTTACTTCACTATAATCTGTTTTCATTATCTTGTTAAAATAACTCTTGATTATAAATTACTAACTCTTCGTTTTATTTTGCTAACTCTTCGTTTTAGAAAATTAAAACGAAGAGTTATGAAAACAACATCAAATGTTATTTCTATTTACTTTTTCAAAATATGTGTCAGGTCTGTTAGAATCAAACTGTTCATTTGCCCACATCAACGTAACTAGATTCTCTGTTTCACTAAGATTTATAATATTGTGAGTATAACCTGGCAACATGTGTATAGCTTCTATTTTCTCTCCACTAACTTCAAAACTTAAAACCTCATCACTTCCAATCTTTCTTTCTTCTATCAAAGCGTGACCAGATACTACTATAAAGAATTCCCATTTTGTATTATGCCAATGTTCTCCCTTAGTTATTCCTGGTTTGGAAACATTAACAGAAAACTGTCCACAATTATTTGTTTTCAACAATTCTGTGAAACTTCCTCTATCATCAATATTCATTTTCAAAGGAAATTTAACTTTTTTTTGCGGAAGATAAGACAAATATGTTGAATACAATTTTTTGGCAAAACTATCATTTGGAATTTCTGGAATCAATAAAGTTTCAGTTTGAGACTTAAACAATTTTATTAGATCTACAATTTCACCTAATTTTATTTCGTGTTCCATTTTTACTTTGCAAAACTCACCTTCTATATTTTCATCTCCAGTAAGTGCATTTATAAGTTCATCTACCACGTCATCAATATAAACCAAATGCATAAGGACATTAGGATCATTAACCTGAATAGGCAAATCGCTTGCAATATTGTTGCAAAATGTTGCTACAGCACTATTGTAGTTTGGTTTACACCATTTACCAAAAACATTAGGAAAACGATAGATAAGGACTTTTGCTCCCGTTTCTTTTGAATATTCTCTCAACAGATTTTCTCCTGCACGCTTACTTTCTCCATATGGATTATCTAATTCTGCCTGAATAGAAGAAGAAATCATCACAGGACAAGTATTATTATGTTTCTTAAGAGTATCCAACAATAGTGAAGCAAAACCAAAATTTCCTTTCATAAACTCGCTTTGGTCTTTAGGTCTATTAACCCCAGCAAGATTATACACGAAATCACAATCAACACAATATCTGTCTAAATCATCCAAACTAGAATCTACGTCATATTCATAGATTTCCAATTCTTTTGGACATGAATACCATCTGGCTTTGCCCTCTTTTATATTGTTCAGTTGTGCAACAAGATTCTTTCCTACAAATCCTTTTGCACCTGTAACTAAAATTTTCATATTATTCGCTTCTTATATCTCTTGCTTTCGCTCTTTCCTGTAAACCCAAATCTTCTCTAACAAAACGTAACTTCAGTAAGAGTTCTTTCATTTGTTCCACATTCAATCGACGTGTATTGTGAGAATGATAATCTTCTATATTAGAGATTGCATCATTTCCCTCAGTAAAAAACTTATCGTAGTTCAAATCCCTGGTATCACAAGGAATTCTATAATAATCTCCGCAATCTTCACTCCTCAACATTTCCTCTCTAGTTACTAATGTTTCGTAAAGTTTCTCTCCGTGTCTTGTGCCAATTATCTTAACCTCGGTTTGTCCATATTTTGGATTTATCTTTGAGTAAGTCTCTTTCAATGCTTGTGCTAAAGTATCCAATGTTGCTGCAGGAGCTTTCTGTACAAACAAATCACCATTATGTCCATGCTCAAAAGCATAAATAACCAAATCGACAGCATCATCAAGAGTCATCATAAATCTTGTCATATTTGGATCTGTTATTGTAATAGGCTTGTCTTCCATCATTTGCTCAACCCACAATGGAATAACACTTCCTCTTGAAGCCATAACATTGCCATACCTAGTGCAACAAATAGTAGTTTCGCCATCTTCTCCCAATTCTCTACCTTTGGCAATAGCGACTTTCTCCATCATGGCCTTACTTATTCCCATTGCATTTATAGGATAAGCTGCTTTATCTGTAGAAAGTACAACAACATTTTTAACTTTGTGCTCTATAGCTGAAAGTAGCACATTATTTGTTCCCTCTACATTTGTTCTAAATGCTTCCATAGGGAAAAACTCACAAGAAGGGACTTGCTTTAGAGCAGCAGCCGAAAAAACAAAATCAACTCCTCTCATTGCAATATCTACAGATTCTTTATCTCTCACATTGCCTATGTAAAATTTAACCTTAGAATTTTGTATTGCATGACGCATATCATCCTGTTTTTTCTCATCACGGGAAAATATTCGTATTTCCTTCAGATCTGAATCTATAAATCTACGAAGTACTGCATTACCAAAGCTGCCTGTACCGCCTGTTATGAGTAATATCTTATCTTTAAATATTGACATTATTATAT
>JAGHSX010000035.1 GCA_018065645.1 Candidatus Scybalousia scybalohippi | reverse complement strand
GCTCCTTTATAGCGAAAGTTATAAAGTTACATCGGTCAAAATCGGTGAAGTCCTCCAAATAAATAAGGACAATACCGAGGTAAACTATAGAATTAAAGCTTTATAGTCACCGTAACGAGTAGGGATTGAAACTATGTTTATAGAATAAAATATCCCCAAGAGTGACCGACACAACTAGATAGAGGCTAGTTTGAGTAGGAATAATCCACCTACAAACCTAACGTTAAACGAGGGTGAAAATGTACTCTGAACTTGCACAATGGAAAAGTGTAAGAACCATAGGATAAAGAGCCTATGGGATAACAAAATTGAAAACATATACTATTGGAGTTTTCGCAGTAGATATGGCTTTATTATATCCTAAATCAGAAATTCTTATAGATTCAGAAACATATACACAAGCGAATAATGTTATTGACGAGAAGATTGATAAAGAACTTAGCGGAAAGGCTGGTCAAAGTCCATTCTTAAAACAATTAAGAGCAGATGGTTATATGACAATTCGTGATGATAAAAAGAATGGTGGAAAAATAGTAGAGATTGCAAACGGTTCTAAAATATTTTCTATGATGCTTGGAGAAGGAATAAGAAGTTTTAGAGCAACAATTCTTATAAATGATGAAGCTGTTCGATTAAAAAAGAAAGATATTGATAGTATAGCTGAACCAACTTTAAGACCTAGACAAATTGGTTGCTTGGCAGATTATCCAAATTATCTTGAAGAACCTAAAATTATTAATGCTACAAGTGCAAAAGCAAAAACAAGTTGGGTTTGGACAGATTTAAAAAAATGTGTTGAAGGAAGATTCAAAAGGTCAAATACTAAATATAGATTTTATAGTGGTGATATTTATACTGCTGTTGCAGAAAAAATTCAAACACTAAAACAATTAGAGCAAAGAAAAAGAGATAACGATGAATATTCATTTCAAAGCGAATATTTGAATATCTTTTTGTCAGAAAATGAAGATTCTATGTTTAGCTATTCAGATTTTGAGAAAAATCAAATTCTTGAAAACGCATTTTATTTAAGAAGTGCAGATGAATATAGAGCAAATGAAGAAAACAAATATCATTATCGTAAAAATGAAAATATAGTTAGAATAGTTGTAGCTGATATAGCTATGTCGGCAAGTACAGATAAAGACCACGATAATGATAATACTGTTTTAGTATATATGGAAATTGATTTAGATAAAGGAACTAAAAAAGTTGAAAGTATTGGTGCTTTAAATGGTGCCAATAGTATAGAACAAACTAAGCTACTTAAAAGAGCATTTTATGAATATAAAGCACATTATCTTGGAATTGACTCTCGTGGAGTTGGTTTAACTTTATTAGACACATTAGGTCAAGAAACTTATGATGATGAGTACGGAATATTCTATCCACCTATTAAAGTGATAAGAGATAGAGAAATTTCAATGTGTTCTGATTCTGTATTAGATGAAAAAATACAAAGAGAAATTACTCAAGATGGAGATGAAGTAGTTGTTCCTATTGTTGCCACAAGTCAATCAAATAATGATATGCACTTATCTTTTAGAAAAGCATTGAAAGATGGTAGTATAATGTTTTTAAAAGATGATAATGATATGAGAGTAATATTTGAAGATAAAGACCCATATTTTATAACAAAAAGTGCAGAAGATAAAGCAGATATACTTATGCCTTATCTTGAAACTAAATTTATGGTTAATGAAAGTGTTGCTCTTGAAACAAAATTCTTGGATAGTGGATTGATTAAATTAAAAGAAGCTAGGTCAGCCACAAAAGACCGTTATATTGCTTGTGCATATGCGAACCAATTAGCAGATAAAATTATATTAAAACATAGCAAAGACGAAGAGCAAGGAGAAGTCAATATAAATGATTGGTCATTCCTAAGTGGAAATTACGAAGGAATCTCTAGCGGAGATTTTAATTGGTAGATAAAATAAAATTAAGAAAGGAGGACTATAACTAAGTGGAAAAAGAAAAATTAAGCACAGAAGAACTTTCTGAAGTGTTGGAATTTGCTAATTCTTTATATCAAGGTGTTGGTGGTAGTTATGGATATTTTAATCCTTTTACTCAAAATAGAGAATTATTAAGCCTTAATGGAAAATCTATTAAACCAACACAAGAACAATTATTAAAAGCATTAGAAAGTTCTCCTTATGATTATAAAAAGTTGGCAGAATACAGTTCTTTTTATGAAACATATGACGCTATTTATTCAAAGACTATGAGATATTTTATTGGACTACTTTCATTTGATTTGACATATAGTTGTAAAAATATAAAGAATCCTACTGAGTACAATAGTAAAGAATATAAAGACGACCTTAAAAGAGTGTATAAATTTCTTGATAGTTTTGATTATAAACACGAATTTAAGAAAATTCTTAAAATGATGACAACAAGAGATGTTGTATATACTTGGTTTAGAGATTCACACGAAATAGATAGTCCTATTGAATTAGAAGAATCAAAAATTAAAAAGAACGAAAATTTTGCGTTACAAATAATGCCACAAGATTATTGTCAATTAGACGGTATGTTTAATAATAGTCAATATATGTATAGCATTGATATGAATTACTTTATGAGTGGAAATGTAGATATAAATTTATATGCCCCACAATTAAAGAAAATGCTTAGAAATGCTTTTGACGGAAAAGATAATTATAATCCGTCTAGCCAACTAGATAGAAGAAATGGTAGTTTTGCTAATTATGTACAAGCAAACCCTTTGTATGGTGCTTATTGTTTCAAATTTGATACAAGCACATTTGGCATAAAGCCACCATTTATAGCTATGCTTAAATCGGTTATAAATAATGACGATATTGAAAAATTACAATATGATAAAAATATGATTAGTGCATATTTTATTCTTGCTGGAGAAATTAAAACTCTAAACGGAACAAAATCAGAGAAATCTGATTTGTTTGCGATAAAACCTAAAACGATGGGTCAATTTATGAGTCTTGTAAACAGTGGTATAAAAGGAAATGTTAAACCAGTGCTTATGCCAGCAGAAAACATAAGAGGTTGGAAATTTGATGACCAAAACCCTAGTATGTATAAAAATCAATTGCAATCTTCTAGTGGTCAAGGTGCGAGTGCTAGTGAATTGATTTATCACGATAGTAATTTATCTCAGTTTGCAATGCAAAATGCAATACTTACAGATTATTCTTTTATGAAACAAGTATATGGTCAATTTAGTTCTTTCTTGAATTTTTATGTAAATAAAAAGACAAAGAAATATAAATTTAATTTTATACTTGACGGATTAGATAGAGACTGGTATAGAGATACACAATTGCAGAATATCGTAAAAATGTCAGATAAAGGCTTAACATTACCTAGTCAGTATTGGGCTAGTGCTATGGGATATGAACCACAAAACTTTGCAAGAGCATTAGAAGAAGCTCATTACGGTAGTATGCAAGATAATCTAACATTACTTATGAATATAAATACAAGTAAAGATGGTTCAAATACATCTCAAAATAATAGTGGCAGACCAAAATCAGATTTACTTGATAGGTCTGACGGAACGGAGGCAACATCTGATTATGTTGATTAGAAGGAAACCAAATAACGAAGAAAAATATATTATAGTAACTAATGAAGACTTAGCATATGAATTACAAGCTAATGGAATTATGCCAAAATATATTGATGGTGAAAATATGTATTTTGTTAGGTCTGAAGTTATAGAAGATTTTATAAAAGCAAAGGAGAGATAATTGTCATTATGTTTAATTTAAACAAAACTTTCTCTATAAACGATGTAGTGATAGATAGGAATGATGAAGACAAAGACTTTGCTATTGTTGAATTGTGGGCGTTATCTGACGGAAATAACTCACATAGAAATCCAATCTCTAATGAAGTATTAAGAAGAGATGCACATACTTTTAAAGGTAAATTTATTGTAGGCAAATATGATAATTTTATAAAAGACACCAAAGGTCACGAAGTTAGAGAAGATGTATATGGATATGTTTCTGTTACAGAAGAACCTCAATTTAAAAAGAAAACAGTAGATGATATAGAGAAAGAATTTGTAGTGGTAAAAGGAGTTCTTTCAAAAATCTATGCAAAGCAAATAGTTGATTTATTTAGAGTCAACAATGTAAAGAGTGTTTCTTGCGAATTTTCTTGTGCGTTGGAATATGAAGAAGATGAATATGGCAGACCATTAGACGAAAATGGTTTGCCTATGGATATTGATAATCCAATTTTAGCATATTCAATAAGTGGAATAACAATTTTAGGTGAAAGAATTAACCCTTCTGTGAAAGGGGCTGAAATTATTATGAAAAGATTTTCGGAAGATACAAATAAATTAAGTGAAAAATTCAAAGAAAAAGAATTAGA
>JAGHSX010000117.1 GCA_018065645.1 Candidatus Scybalousia scybalohippi | reverse complement strand
ACAAAAAGTTTTCATACCATTTCCTCAACAAAAAAAGTCCACCAAAATTGGTGGACTTTATATAGAAAATTCTATAAATTTCTAATTAAGCATTGATATTTTTGATAACGTCAAGAACGCTTCCGTCACGATTCATAACAACACCTACAACCTTATCTCCAAATGGAAGTGGAGCTGGGTTGCCTATGATGCTCTTAGCTTTAGCAACAAGATCGTGAATATCTACAATATTCAAACCAGCAGCTTTCAATCTTTCTGCTATTTCTGGTCTTCTTGGGTTAACAGCGATACCATATTCTGTAACGATTACGTCAACACTTGATCCTGGAGTGATAAGAGTTGTAACCTCATCAACAACACATGGTATTCTACCTCTAAGCAATGGACAAACAATGATAGACAATGCAGCATCTTCTGCTGTATCTTGATGTCCACCTATAGCTCCACGGATAATACCATCAGAACCTACAAGAACATTTACGTTAAAGTTAGCATCAACTTCCAAAGCTGAAAGGATAACCATATCCAAGTAGTGAGTTGCAGAACCTGCTTCATCTTTACTTGCATATTCGTTAGCAGAAGCTTCCTTGTGCATTTCGTTAGCCTTGATACTTTCTGCAGCAACTTTGTCAAATGATTGAACGTCGATAAGTTTTTCTATCAAACCTTCTTCAAACATTTTAACCATGTGAGCAGTGATACCACCTAAAGCATAAGAAGCTTTAATACCTTTTTCTATCATGCTTTCACGAATGTATTTAACAGCAGCCAAAGAAGCGCCACCACTACCTGTTTGAATAGAGAAACCATCTTTGAAGTAACCGCCATTGATGATAACTTTAGCAGCTTGCTTAGCAAGAAGTATATCTCTTGGATTCTTTGTATCACGGATAGCACCTGAAGCGATCTTTGAAGAATCTCCTACGCTTTCTACTTCAACTACATAATCTACATAGCTTTCAGAAATAGAAGCAGGAGTATTTGGATATGCTACAAGGTCATCTGTAAGGATAACAACTTTATCTGCATTTTGTGCATCAGGAATTGAATATCCTAGAGAACCACAAATACTCTTAGCATTTTCGCTACGAGAGAAACCGCAAGCATTACCCAATGCATCTGAAGAAGATGCTCCGATGAATGCTACGTCAATGTGCATTTCACCATTAACGATAGCACTACCTCTACCACCGTGAGAACGGAAGATAACAGGTTTTTCCATCAAACCTCTAGAGATTTCATCAGCCAATTTACCTCTAAGACCAGAAGTAGAAATTGAAGTGATTACTCCATTTTTGATGTGTTCAATAAGTGGTTCGTGAACGTCTTGAAGTGAAGAAGCTGCAAGAGAAAGGTTTTTGAAGCCCATTTGAGCTAATTTATCAACAACCATATTCACTACTTTATCACCGCCACGGAAATGATGGTGGAAAGAAATAGTCATTCCATCCTTCAAACCACTTTGTTTGATAGCTTCTTCCAAAGAAACTAATTTCTTAGATTCTTTTTGAAAATCTTTTCTAAAAGTTGTAGCTTTTGTTTCTACAACTTCTTTATATACTTCTTTATTCATTTTAGCAGCTTGGTCTGCTATCAATGATGCTCTTTCTTTTATTGTACTCATTATAGATCCTCCTCTGTAATTACACCTGCAGCCAATGCCAATTCTATTGTGTGTTCAGCTCTTGTTACAACAGGTTTGTCAACCATCTTACCATTTACTGCGATTACGCCAGAACCTTTTGCAGCAGCTTCTTTAATAGCAGCAACAATAGTCTTAGCTTTTTCTATTTCTTTTTCTGTTGGAGTGAATACTTCGTTGATTATTTCTATCTGACGAGGGTTGATAATAGATTTACCATCAAAACCTAAACGTTTGATAAGTTCAACTTCTTTACGGAATGTTTCCATATCGTTAAGGTTAGAATAAACTGTATCCAAAGCATAGATACCAGCAGCTCTAGCAGCTACAACGATAGTTTCTCTAGCCAATAAAAGTTCATCTCCAGAAGGAGTTCTTTGAGTTTTAAGGTTTGCACAATAGTCTTCAGCACCAAGAGCAATACCCATCATACGTTTACTTGCTGTAGCAATAGCGTAAGCGTTGATGATACCTTTTGTGCTCTCAATAGCTGCCATAATTTGTGTTCTACCTAGGCAACCTATTTCTTTTTCTACTCTTTCTATTTCTTTTTCCAATTCAACAACCTCTTCTGCAGTCTCTGTCTTAGGCATACGGATAACGTCTACACCTGCTTTTACTACAGCTTCAACGTCCTTCTTACCATAAGGAGTATTCAAAGGGTTTACTCTGACAACCATTTCTGTATTGCCATAATCTATAGTTTTCAACGCATTGTGAACTAAAAGTCTTGCTGCGTCTTTTTCTGCCATCGTTACTGAGTCTTCAAGGTCTAGCATTATAGAGTCAGGACTGTAAATGAAAGCGTCTGACATCATTGCTGGATTGTTGCCAGGAACGAACATCATTGTTCTTCTTAATCTTTGCATTTTCTTCTTCTTTCTAATTAAGGGTTAAACAAATTATGCCCACACGTCTTTACCTGTGGCACGTACAGCAGCAGCTGTAACACGGGCACGGATAGTGCAGTCCAAAGCTCCTTTATCAGTAGCATTGACAACAGCATTATTGATGTCCAAATTTTTCAAAGTCTCGGCAATCACACTCTTGATTTGCTCACCAAACTGATAAGCGACAGTGCTGTCAAGATTGATTTGAAGTCCTTCCTTGTCAGAAGGTTCAATCTGAATCATTATGTCACCAGATTCCAATGTTCCGGCGAATGCTTTTTTCATTTCCATGATTATATTTTTTACTTTTTATTGTTGTACAAAAATAATGCACAAAATTAAGTCTTTTTTCTTGCCTAACAAAATATTTTAAGACAATTTTGTTCAAAAAGATAAGGCGCCATTTTCATAGCGCCTTATCTTTTCATTTTTTCTTTAAATTATAGAGAGAATTTTACTCCTAAAGATCCTCCTAAGTAAACGAAACCGTCATAGTCTCCTTCAAAGTTTTCATTTTCTGAATATGAAACTTTCATAATATTGTAGTAAGGAGTCAATACGTTTAGATTGATTGCAAAGTTTTTGCTGAATTTGTAATCAAATGAAAGAAGGTTTGCACCTATTCTAAAGTTAAGATAATTCATAGAACCAAGATCTACACCAAAAGCTGTACCCAAGTCATGTTGACCATAACCTGCAGTTACATAGAAGCTAGGTGTCCAATAGAAACCACCTGCAAGATTTCTTTGATAAGTTACTCTTGGAGTAAGAGTAAATATATTAACTTCATTATTGTCGTTATCTGCTCCAACCATAGAATAGCCTATAGAAGCACCTAGATAAAGGTCATTAGCTATAAGTGTGTTGTAACCTATTGAAAGGTTCTTGATTTGAAGGTCATAATCTTCATCCAATGTGTTATCCTGAGAATAACCTAGATTGAAATCAAAATAACTGCTCTGTGCATTTGATGTTGTTGCAAAAAGAACAACAGCTGCTAATGCTAGTAATACTTTTTTCATTTTTCTTATTGCTCCATTATATTCCATCGAGCCTATCGGATTTTGTTTGTTAATTTTATTGTTATTTATTTTTGCGTGTTGTATGTTTTATTTCAAAGAGATCATTTATAAATCAAACTTTGTACCAAAACACGAAAAACACAATAGTTTATTTTTCTCTAAAATTATTCAAAAAACCTCTTATCTACAAATAATACTTAAGACCTATCTGTGCACCTATCCATACAAAGCCATTGTATGAAGCTTTTGTTTCAAATGTTTCTTCAAACAAATGTTTCATCACATCTTCATTTGAATACTTAGCCATCATAATATTATAGTATGGTGTAAATACATTAAAATTCAAAGCTAAATTTCTAACATATCCTTTATATTCTTCAAAACTAAAATCAAATGAAAGGATATTCAGACCTATCTTTAAATTTGTATAAGAAATACTTCCATCTATATTGTAATGAAAAATTTGATCTACCAAATTCAAATCTGTCTTTCCAAAACCAAGTCCTACATAAAAACTTGGTGTCCAATAAAAACAATCTCCTATTTCAATTTTATAGGTAGCTTTAGGAGTAAATGTCCAAAGAAATTTATCCAAATCATCATAATCAGCATTTACTTTAGAAACTCCAGCAGTAAGACCCACGAAAAGATTTTCCTGTATTTCGTAATTGTAACCCAAGTTTGCACCAAAAACAAACTGGTCAAAAATTGCAAAAGTTTTATCAAAAGAATAAGTTCCGTTAACTTCTGCAAAACCTTTTGTCTGTAATTGTGCAAAAGAAGTTGTAGTAACAAATAGTGTTGCGATTAGACTTACAAATAGTTTTTTCATGTTTTTTATTGTTTTATATCCTTAACGTCCACAAGTTTGTTTACTATTGCATAAATAGTCAAACCTGAAGGAGAATGAATGTTTAGTTTTTTTGCAATATTTCTTCTGTGAGTGGTTACTGTGTTTATAGAAATAAACAATTTATCTGCTATTTCCTTGTTAGCATATCCTTTAACCACACAAGTAATGATTTCTTTTTCCCTTTCAGTCAAAGATTCAGAATAAGATTCAGTTTCTTCCTCTTTAATAAATTCTCCGTTGCTTATATTTTCTTCCAAACGCTTCACTTCTGGAACGAACAAATATTTTTCCAAAGCGCAATGTTTCACCAAATCTTCCTCAAAGATAAAAATATCATAAAGAACAGAGTTTATCAAATTGTTCGCATCAGTAGAAGAATAGTACTTTATCATAATATTCTTCAACTCTCCAAGTTTTTGTTCTTGAGGAAACTGATGTTGCATTACACTCATCTCAAAAGGAATAGGTCTTATCTTCTTTCCTTCCAACAAAGATTCTACATATGGAAAAACTTTTTCTTCTTCCTCTTTCATATGTTTTTTAAGTTCCAGGCAATATTCATCATAGAACTTAATAATAAGGAAAGAAATATCATTATTTGGAGAGAAGCCTAAGGCTTCTATAAGTTTTCTTCTAATAAATGGAAGAAGAAAATCCAAATAGTATGAGTGTGCCTGTTGAAGATAATGACTGAGTGTTTTTAGGTTTATACGGTAATTGGTAGTAGTGGAGATATTCCCCTCTTTAGAGAAATTTATTACAGCAAGAAATGTATCACAATCCACTCCCCTTTCTCTACAAATTTCTTCTATGGTTTTATCTCCAAAACCCAATGGCATAGAAAATCTTGACAAGACTTGTAGAAGACTATAATCTCCACAAACCAGCTCGTACAGTTTATTTTCTTTTACATATTTATCTACCATTACACTCTAAACTTATTTTTTTGCAAATATACATCTTTTTTTTCACATACTTTTTCCCATTCATTCAAGAATACCTACTATTGAGTATTCACACATTCTCAAATTGCTCAAATTAGAGTATTGTGTACTTGTAAAACTAGTAGTAATTTTGCAAAGTGAAAAAATAAAACAAGAAGTAATGTTATTATCAGAACTACATACAGGGGAAAAAGCAATAATAGCTAAAGTATCAGGACATGGTGCTTTTAGAAAAAGAATCATAGAAATGGGATTCATAAAAGGAACAGAGGTTGTATCTATCCTCAACGCTCCTTTGAACGATCCTATTAAATATAGAATAATGAACTTTGAAGTATCTTTACGTAGAGAAGATGCCGAAAAAGTAGAAGTTGTCACAAAACAAGAAGCAGAACAATGGAAAGAAGAACAAGAAAACGTGAAAGCTTTGGAATGTGACACAGAAGAAAAAGTAAAAGAACTGGTAAACTTAAAAAGTAAAACTATCAATGTAGCTCTTGTAGGCAACCCTAATTGTGGCAAGACTTCTATATTCAATGTAGCAGCTCATGCACATGAAAGAGTAGGAAACTATAGTGGAGTTACCGTAGATGAAAAGGTCGGAAGTTTTGAATTCAATGGTTATAAATTCAACCTTATTGACCTCCCAGGAACATATTCTTTAAGTGCTTACTCTCCAGAAGAACTTTACGTTAGGAAACATATTATGGAGAAAGCTCCAGATATTATTCTTAACGTAATAGACTCTTCAAACATAGAGCGTAATCTTTACCTTACAATGCAGACCATAGACATGGACATCCGTATGGTAATGGCTCTAAACATGTTTGATGAACTGAAACAAAGCGGAGACAAACTAGACTATCAAACTCTTGGTTCTTTGCTTGGTGTGCCTATCGTGCCAACAGTAGGCAGAACAGGAGAAGGAATCAATCAATTGTTCCAAAAAATCATAGATGTTTATGAAGGAACAGATTCCACTTCTCACCATATTCATATCAATCACGGAATAGAACTGGAAAGCCAGATAAAAATTCTTAGAGACAAAATCTATGAATATGGTTTTGCAGGCAAAATGTCTACACGATTTCTTGCCATAAAACTTATGGAGAATGATTCTCAAATGGAAAAATTTGTACTTTCATCTCCAAACGGCAAAGAAATAATAGAACTAAGAGATGAAATCAAACAATCATGGCAAAAGAAAAGCAATAGCGACCTTGAAGCCTCAATCACAGATGCAAAGTATGGATTTATCCGTGGAGCATTGAAGGAAGTTTATGTCAAGAATGATGAACAAAAACAGAATCATCTTACAGACGCAATAGACGCCATAGTAACCAATAAATATTTGGGTTATCCTGTCTTTCTTTTATTTATGTTTATCACATTCTTTGCAACATTCTTTATAGGCAAATACCCTATGGACTGGATAGATAGTCTATTTGGTTGGCTTGGAGATAGTGTTGGCAGCTTAATGAATGACGGACCTCTAAAAAGCCTTATAGTTGACGGAGCTATTGGAGGCGTAGGTAGTGTTATAGTATTTTTACCAAACATACTTATACTATATCTATTCATTTCCTTTATGGAAGATAGCGGTTATATGTCCCGTGCTGCTTTCATTATGGATAGGATAATGCACAAGATGGGACTACATGGAAAGAGTTTTATTCCTATGATTATGGGATTTGGTTGTAACATTCCTGCCATTATGGCAACAAGAACAATAGAAGATAGAAAGAGCAGACTGATTACTATGTTTATTATTCCTCTTATGTCTTGTAGTGCAAGAATTCCTGTATATCTTATTCTTGTGGGAGCGTTTTTCTCAAAATATGCAGCAATTATTTTACTTGGCCTTTACATGTTAGGCATGATAATGTCTATCATTATGGCGAAACTATTCTCACGTTTTGTTATCAAAGGCGAAAGTACACCTTTTGTAATGGAATTACCTCCTTACAGAATGCCTACATTTAAAAACGTATTCCGTCACACTTGGGAGAAAGGAAAGCAATATTTAAAGAAGATGGGAACCATTATTCTTGGAGCTTCTGTAATAGTATGGGCTTTGGGATATTTTCCAAATCATGACACATATAGCAATCCTCAACAACAACTAGAAAACTCTTACATGGGTATGATAGGAAAAACAATAGAACCTGTACTTGCTCCTTGTGGAATGGATTGGAAACAAAGCGTGTCTGTACTTACAGGTCTTGCAGCAAAAGAAGTTGTAGCCAGCACTATGGGAGTATTGTATTCTGCAAACGAGACAGAAGCTGAGCAAGTAGATATCGACAGCGACGATGGAGCATTAAGAATTTCCAAATCTATTAGAAACAACATGACTCCGCTTAGCGCTATGTCTATGCTTATATTCGTTCTGTTGTACATGCCTTGTCTTGCCAGCATCATAGCTATAAAAGGCGAAAGTGGAAAATGGAAATGGGCTCTGTTTGTAGTAGTCTATACAATCGCTTTAGCTTGGGTATCCTCTACTCTAGTGTTCCAACTTGGCAGTCTAATAATCTAAAACAAGAAAAATATGACTCAAACAATTATAGCATTAGCAATAGTTTGTCTTGCTGCAATATTTCTCACAAGGAAAATCATCAGATTCTTCTCAGGCAAGGAAAAAGGATGTAGTTGTGAGTCTTGCTCCCAATGTACAAATTGTAATTGTCAACAAAAAAAGAAATAACTTTTAATATAACAATATCAACAAGGAAATTTTATAACGCCATTTAAAATTTTATAATTGTTCCTTAATTACTTGAAGCGTCTTAGTTGTGAAACTACCAGACGCTTTTTTCAAATCCATTCCCCACAATAAGATTTTATCCTACAAAAACAAAACTCTCACTGTTTTTCACAATGAGAGTTTTTGTTGCTGATAAATCAAAAAAATAATTTTTTCACAATCGAATATATTGCATCTATTTTTTTATTTGCGTATTCAACAACGTCTTTAATTACAAGTTTGTGTATAACAGATACTATACTTTCCATTATCTCATAATTAGGTTTGCCGTTCTTTTC
>JAGHSX010000047.1 GCA_018065645.1 Candidatus Scybalousia scybalohippi | reverse complement strand
CAGACCAACTTACAGATGGTCTTTTTAATTGATTTTTCGTGTGCTATTCGTGTGCTATTTTTTTACAAATTGTACTTGTATTTTACAAACTGTACTTGTATTTTAAACATGAAAAAAGCTAGTATTTTCAAGGATTTAAGCTACATTCCTTGAATTTACTAGCTTTTTCAAATTATGGAGTCGAGGGGAGTCGAACCCATTAAAAAACTTGCATATTGCCTATAAAATAGGCACTCTCAAAAATTCGTGTGCTATTCGTGTGCTATTTTACAGCATATCCATAGCACGTTCGATAGTTCTTCTATCAGCCTCAGACATATTTCCGTTGCTCATCATTCTGCGAAGATGCTCTCTTGTCATATCTGCACCATCGGCTCTCGAATATCTGTTACTCTGTCCCCTTCTATAACTATCTCCGTTCTCGTAGACGTAATCGGTGCCAGTATAACTCCCATTGTTATCCATGCTGTATCTTCTACCGCTATACTCTCCCATTTCCATCTCATCTGACTTGAGTAGTTTTTCATTAGCTGTTACAAGCATATACAATTTCTCGATGTCACTATTTGAAAGAGCATTCATTCTAGCGATCTCGTCCAGCTTTGTGCAAATCATATCTTTTAATTTTTTACTTGTTTTATATTCCATGATAATTCTCCCTTCTATAAATTCCCATCAATATATCCACGACCACTATTGAACATGCAGCCGCATAACTTACCAAGCAATCTAAACACACCACTTGCTGCGCTTGTCTCTACTACTGTGCTGTACTTAGTCCTTGTTCGTAGTGCTCTTGCTGTTACAGGCTTACAGTCGCAAGAAGTTAGCGGATATAATTGTGTGCCTCCAGATACAACTATCTGTACCGGAGCATCAACTGGTGTCTCAGCAGGTATATTCTGCGCCACAACAATGCAATACTTCTCGCCATTGTAATAATTTCCAGATGGTATTGTTACCCATAAATTTGGAGCATTATAAGAAACATTTTCAGATAGTATCAATTTGTCACATAGCTTACAAATGTTTTTACAAGCCATAAATAAACCTCCTTATTAATAAAGGGTAGAATTGCTCTACCCTTTAGAATTTCAGCCTTATAAGGCGATTATGCGCAACCACAACCACTATTAGTAACTACTGAATAGTTGAGTGGTGCGTTTGGGTTACATGTGAGATATGCAGGGATTGGGCATTTTGGAGTAAGTTCGTTAATCACGTACTGACTATTTGCATGCGCTCTATACTGTGCCACTTCATCTCTTAATCTCTGATTCTCCTGCTGTGATAAGTAATCAATTACTCTATCTCCAACTTTATCAATTGCCTGCAATGTCTGGCAATTCTGCGAAGCCATATTGTAGTTGGTCTGTGCGAAACCATTCTCAATCTGTCTACCTATGCCATTTGCCTGTGTTGCGATGTTGTAATTTACATCACTGATCTGCTGTCTAAGGTCGCAACAACACTGTGCAAGTTGACTTCCTACACCCTGTGTAGCAATTCTTCCCTCATAACCCTGCTGTACTAATGCAGTATTGAGACCTGCAAAGCCTTGTGTCATTGTGTTCTGTGCTGATGCAAAACCGTTTGTGATAGTGTTATTGAGTGCAAAAGTGCTGTCGCAGATTCCAGAATAAACACCATCAATCTTGCGCTCTAATGTGGCATTGTCTGTTACAAGAGCATAATTATCGCTCACATATCCGCCGCCATTTCCACCGAATGCACCGCCATTGTTCCCCCAATTTCCTGCAGCGATAAAGATGAAAAGTAAAATAATCCACCAACCATCATTGCCACCGAAACCATTGTTATTGCCACTTACTGCAGCAATATCGCTTAAACTGTATTCACCTGTCATAGTTCTATCTCCTTTTAGATTTATTTACATACTCGGCCGAGTGTATGTACTATTGGTTCATTTGGCTTAAAAGAGCTTGAAGTTCTCTAGCCATGTTTTGCGCTTGATCTAATTGTGATTGTGAAATTTTACCCGACTGAATGAGCTTTTGGACTTCGGCTCTTGGGTCTCCTCGAAAAGTGTTTTTGAATTGTAAAAAAGACTGTATCATTTGCATTGGATTGTTTCCTCCTGGCATTCCACCAAGCATATTGAAAAGAGGACTATTCATCTTTTGCCTCCTTTTCTATCATAGCTTTTAATTCGTCGTATTTGCCGATTAGAGCGCTAAACTCTTCACGTGTAACAAACTCTCCACTAGATATATTCGTTGCGTTATTTGGCGCTTGTGTGCGCTCAGAGTAATCAAATATTCTAAGTGGCAGTGGCATTCCTGCATTGTCTGATGATTTTAGATAAAAAATCGGATTCTCGCTATCCATAAGTAAGACTGTCTCGCCTCTACCAACTAGCCATGATTTTGCACCAGATTCACCACTCACCCAATTAAAGCCTTGGCTCTGTGTCTGTGGCTGATATTGTGGCTGTGGTGGTGTGTATTGCATCTGTTGTGGCTGATAATATCCGTATGCCATGTTAATTACCTCCCATATTTCCAATAATACTGTGGCAGTTCTCCGTAGCTATCCCATGAGTCGTACCAATCTCCATCCTCTACCGCTACAACGTGGCCAGATATGGCAAGTAGATACTTGCCTCTAGGGTGCTCTCGTGCGAAATCTGCCACGCAATAACAGTCAGGACATGAATTGTCTATCGCATCTCTTACATAGCCTTTATCACGCAAATATGAGCCCCAAACAGCATTTGCACTTGGCATATCGCACTTCATTAGTCCGTATGTGGTTAGGTCAAGATACGTTTCCTCCCAACTTTGGTTTGTCAGCTTTGAAATTGCACGTATAACACAATCGCCAACACGTATAGCTTTCGGGTTTGGGTTATAAAATATCCACATATCTTGACCTCCGTTTCTAAGTAAATTTTTGCATAAAAAAAAGGACCTTAACAGTTCGTTAAAGTCCTTAAAAAGTCTATCAAAAGTATTATTTTTTATTTAGTTCATCTAGCATTCTAATAATAATCCAATTCTGCTGTATAAGTGTGTTAAGATATGCCATCTTTACTTTATCCTCTGGTTTTCCACTAAGCAATGTTCCGAATTCCATAGCGCCAGTTCCTGCAAGCTCAAGATTTATCTTTTTTACTTGTTCTACATATTTTGCATCAATATTTTCTAGCCCATATTTCTGCATTACTTCCATAGCTTTTCTTAGCTCTTTTTGTTCTTTTGTTTCTTTAGTTCCTCCAAGTAATCCCATACTCGTTCCTCCTTTTGTATGATTTAATGATTTTAATATATTTTTACAAAAAAATAAAGGGCCTCAAAAGAGACCCAATACTTTCTTAATTTTAATATTCAGTTTTTGTGATTTCGTCTTTACTGTGCTGATAGACATATTCATCATCTCAGCGCAAGTCTCTAAAGGTATTTCTCGACTTCTCCAATCAAGCAAAAGTCTTTCATCATTAGTAAGATTACCAAGCTCTCGCACTTTGTCGAGTTCTGGCTTTGTAAACTCACTAATAATCATATTATCTCCTTATTTTTTTAAGTAGTCCTTGTGTGCATAACCTGTATACTTGCCATATTCAACTAACAGATAATCGCCTGTGCAATATCCATAGCATTTTACTTTGGAATTTTTCGGCATACAAGTTATAACACCTTTGTTAGTTCCTTGTCGCAGGTTAAGGCCACTCTTTGCAGATACAATGTAATTTCCAGCTAATTTCTTGTCGAATACCTGAGCAGCATCGTATACATTCTTGCTTGCAGTGCTTGGCTTATCATCAATAACTGTCTGCTTTTGTGTTGCATCGGTCCAAGTCTTAAAAAAGCGATCCGGAGTTCCATAAGTCTTTTTTAATTGCGCTGGTGTACTTCCCCAATCTGCTAATTGTACGTGTGGCAAGTCCTTAATAGTTTTCCATGAGCCACCCCACTCTAATCCAAGGCTCTGCGCTAACTTGCCGACTTTTTCAAACAGATGTGTCGAATTGTTGTAAGCATCATCAATTTTAGATCCGTCTCTGTCGATATCCATATCCAAGTAAAAATCTATAGCTACACCCCATTGGTGCATAGAGCTGTAAGAGCTACCTTTCGCATTAGTGACAATGCTACCCTTTGCAGTTCTTCCTTTGGCATATAGTGCATCTTGCTCCGCAGCAGTTCTCAGGCACTCACTGTACTTAATAGCAATTCCGTTGTGCTTGCATAGTTCTTGGAGCTCAACCGCTTTCATTTGTAAAACTGGATGTAATTGAGCTAAATTACGCATCGTTACCCTCCTTGTACTGTGCCGATGTAATACCTAGTAAAGCTCCAAGGAAAGCATCTATAGCTGTTATAGTGCCGACAATCTGCTCGCCATAAGGTAAGCCCCAAATAGACGCAATAGCAAAGTACAATGTAGCAATACCTGGCAATACTATCTGTGCGATATACTTCAAAACATCATAAACCTTGTTACTCATTTCTGTACCATCCTTTCTAAATCTTCGATTCTGTGGTTTGCAACTTTCAGTGCTTCAACTTGCACTGCGTTTTCTTGCTCTAGCTTATAAGTGCGCTCGATCACATTGTTGTGCTTGTCTACTCTCTTTGTTAGTTCATCGATTTTATATTCGATTAAAGCTACAGTTTTATCATGCTGAGATTTATTTGTAATCATACATACAGCAAGTGTCACTCCTGCGCTTATAAGACTTGGCAAAATTGTTTCTATCATTTATTTTTCTCCTTGGTTTTTTACTAAATTTATCACGTTTTTAAGGCTCATATATGCCAAATAAAAAGAGCACCCAAACGGATGCCCTTTCTTAAACTTTTAGCCACGATATAACACACACTCGCATATCAATTTATCGTTGTGGTATATATAAATACTCCCACGTTCACTAACATATCTCATATCTTTATTCATTGCTTTTTCTTCTTCCGTCAACGAATCCCATATTTGATTTGCTAGAGTAACATTTAGTGGTTTTCCTTTGTGAAACTCCATGTACTTTGCGATTATAATTGGATAATCGTTCAGTGGTGTTTTTTCTGTTATCATACCATCACCTCATGCACATTATATCACATCTGCGCTTTGATATAAATGTTTATTTATGTGAGTAAGTGATTGCAATAAAAAAGGGCATCTTGTCGATACCCTTATACCGAACGAACAAGACATTCGAACGGTTTCTGTTGCGTTAATACACAACTCAGCCAAGTTGTATTATAGCATATAATGATTGCAAACGCAATTATCTTTCTAAACATACATTACCTCTTTGTTTATTTATGTGAGTGCTGATAAAAGAAAAGGTCGATGCTCGTCACACCGACCAATTCAATACCCACTTGTATTATATCAATTAGTACAGTTGATTGCAATTATTGGTTTCATTTTCCACATCATAAATTTTATGTGGCATTCTGCCTATCAACAAGCCGAAATACCAAGGTGCTAATTTACCTAATGGAATATTATCAAATATCCACCATGCTAAATCTATTAACATCCATTCACCACCTAAAACCATTCTGCAATTTTCATTCCCAAAAAAGTACATGATGCAGATATAATAGAAACAACAATAATCAAATCCATAAATCCAATTAAAAAATTCATACTCTCACCTCACAGATATTATACCGCAACCCTAGCTGTTATACTAGGGTTTGGAATTACATTTCTACATAAATAAATTCTACTGTGATTTGAGTATTAGCAACTATATCACCATTATTTTTGGTAATATGAAAACCGCCTAGCTGTTTATCATTGTAAAATGGTGAAATACAAACATAATCACCAGCCGCATTTGTTTTTCTTGCTCCTAAAACAATGCAATATTTGTTGATTGACAATGCTCCAACAGATAAATTACCACTTGCAGTAGTAGTTCCACTTACTGTTTCTGTCTTAAATGCTAACCCACCTAAATCTGCCTTTATCTCATCAATGGAGTTATCTACATATACACTAAGAGATACATCATTCGGAGATAAATTACCATTATTGTTATATAAACTGATAATAACCTTACTAGCATTTGGATGTATTTCTGTGCAAACAAAATCAACATTATTGAAATCCTTTGTAGAAACAGTAGAGCCACTTGCGTCCAAGAAAGTAAGCCAACTTCTAATAGATAATCCTGTTTTTGCTTTAATTGTTATTGATTTTGCTCCAACACAATCTATTGGATTTTTATTGCTTATTCCTTTTTCACTTGAATCATATCTATTTGAAGCATATATTCCTTGATGAAATAATCCATCAAACTTATTATCCAACCCATAATCCGATAAACTATCATTTATGTTAGCAACTTCTTCCGTTAATGTTTCCTTATTTCCACAATATATTGTGTAATCATCATAAGTTGCGTTTGGTGTTTTGTCTGCATCTACAATCATAGGTTTGAACACAATATTGTTGCAAACAAATCCAACTCTCACTACTAACTGAATAGCCGTTGTTGTTGTTGTCGCAATACAACCATCTCCAAAATCGTGACCAGTTGCTGAACTTCCAATTGCTAATACTGGCATTAATTCGTATGTTGTTAATGAACCACCTTTAGGACATCCTACTATCTTTTCTTTCCCATTAAAAGTTAGATTTGTTGCTAATGCAAATACTGTAGTTGTACTTGCAGTACCATTCAACGTATACGTTCCATCACCATTAGCAGTACAAGTAACACCATTCTGCGTTGTAGTTCCCAATGTAGGATTAAGCAAATTTTTACACTTGCCCAACACACTTAAATTGCTATTTATGTCAGCGGTTTTCTCTGCAAGCATCTTTACGGATGGGATGTATGGTTCGTATGATGTAGCAGTTTCACCTTCTTCTATTTGTATATTACCAATACATTGCGTATACAACGATGTAGGAACTTGCACAATCATATATTTTGCATTATTTGAAGTTGTAACTGTAATATCCTCAATTGCTGTTTTTCTTATAACATCATTACATGGAACTTCTTGTCCTTCAGAAGGTATTGTATAACTTGGAAGTGTTGCAACTCTAAACAAAGTACCACTTACACCCTTACAAGATACTGTGTATGTTTTATTTGGCTCTATCGGTACAACAAATGATGTACTATCTGACGAACCGCCATAGGTATTACTTGTTGTAATATATGCTTTAATAACTTTAGTTGATTTATCAAATTTATTTTTTCCACCTGCAATCTCTCCAAACTCTAACTCACCTAAAGTTTGGTTTATTTCGGTGATTCCTTCCCTTGCCTGCTTGTCGGCAACCTCTAATAATTCTCCGTTTGCATCTTCAAATATACTAAATAATTTCATCGGTTACCTCCTACTAGTCTGTTGTTTTGGTGTATTGAATGTTTCCATCTGCATTTACACCATCTCTGCCTTTTCCAGTTGTAATCATTAAATTATTACCACTAAATCTTGCAACAATTATATTTTTGCTTTCAGTAATATCCATATGAATGTTTTTACTACTTACGCCATTTGAGAAATTAAATATAACATTATAGTCTATAATTTTTTCTATGTTTGTGATACCAATATCATAATATTTATCACCTTCAGTGTTATTTAATGAAGGTATATAAAATTTCTTCTCATAAACTGGTTTCTCAACATCTCCATCTTTCCAGATACCTACAACATGCTCTTCGTCGGAGTATACATGCAGTCCACTTCCACCGATAGCACCACTAAATGTCAGCTTGCTTTCAGCTTCATCATAACTAAATCCTTGGCTTCTCTCGTCTATCTTCTCGTCTAGCACTTTGCCTTGTCTTGCTGATAATGCAGAAGTAGCATCCTCACTTTCCAAGTTGTCAATAACATCTACACCTGCTCCATCAATCTTAGCTTGGAGCATCCAATCTAAATCGCCCTCTGGTATTCCACCTTCTGGAAGAGTGTACTTAGAAGAAAAGTTAATAAAATCCTCTTTGCTTACATTGATATATTCTTCCCCATCGTATACATCATCTAAAGTTAAATATACATTTCCAGCTTCGTCTGGTTCTTGATTGTTTACAGATACAACAGTTCCTTTTCCGCCTTCTCCACCTGCATTCCATCTTTGTATCTGTAAATCTGATACAGTTCTATGTTCTGCATCAGATTCCAAATCACTTAACTTTGTTGGTATTTTTGTGTATATTGGCAATGCGTTTACATCGTTTGCATCAAGATGCACATTGCCTTTTGCATCTGGTGTTTTACTGTTTACAGATTTTACTGTTCCACCACCACCTGCATTCCACTTTGTTTTTTCTTCTTTCGTTACTGTTAAATGTTCATCATCGGTAACCAAATCACTAGCAGGAACACCATTTGCAAGGTAATCTTCAATACTTTCAAAAGTATCTGTTTCCATGTTTTTGATTTCTGCTGTGACTGGTGTAGTCTTGTCTGGTCTTTCCTTATACGTTTCATAAGGGCGAGTAAAATTTTTCGTATAACCCATTTATAAATCTCCTTTATAAATATTTTTCTTCTATCAATGCTATTTCATATCCACCATCACCTGCTACAGCTAGTCCTTTTCCTTGTAGGTACATAATCTGTTGGTTATATGGTGCTCCACGTAAGCTATAATATCCAATTGCACTATAATTAAGCCCATCTTCCGACATATATAAATACATTCTGCTACTAATACTCTCAAACAGATTTACGCAAAGATAATATTCTTTTTCTGGATGCCACACAACATTGCTTATAAGTCTGTTGTTGTTATATGTAACATCGAACGATAAATCTTTTATTTCTTTTGTTATTTTGTCAATGTATTTATCAATATACATTCTTGTACTACCAGAAACAATTTGAAATTCAATAATAATAAAATCATCATAATCAGCAAGTATTTTCACATAATTAGAGTCTGCATTGATATTCTCAAAATATGCTATCTCTGTAAAATTAATATTGCATAGTGTTAAATTTTCGTTTGTTATTCTCCCATCTTTGAAAGCTTGCGCTTTACCTTTTAATAAATATCTACTATTCCTAATTGGGTAATAGCATTCTTCATCATCTTGTGGTGTATATGTATTACCTAAATTGCCAAGCAAGAAGTCACTACTTGCTCCGTACAAAGCACGAAAAGATAGATAACTTCCATTTTGACCACAACTTAATATGATAGAATTAAGAGTGCCATCCCCAGAATAAGTTGTATAAACAATATTTCCATTCTTTATATATGCGATATTACCTATGTCAGAAACACCATCTTTTGTCGCATAATATAAGTGATATCCATTACTACCAATATTTGCATAATAAATACCATACTCACCATTTCCTGCTTGCTTAAATGTATCGTATCTTCTTGCACCATTTTTTGTGCTGAATATCTGAACAAAATCTTGTAAGTCTGAATCGTATTCATAATAATAATCTGTTACAACAACTTCTGTTTCTCCAAATTTTGATTGGTCTAAATGATGATACAACCAAGATTTGTTTTTCGAACCATTTTCCACCATATAATAATTCTTGTAATTTCCACTATACAAACTAGTTAGCACAATATATACTGGATTTCTTCTGTTTATCTTTTCCCATACAAGTGTAGGGTTTCCAACAGAATCGGTAAGATACATCTTGTCATGGTACTTTCCTTCAAAAAATATCTCTTTGTGGTATTTGCCTTCAAAGAATATTTTAGAGCTTTGCTTACGTGCCATTTAATTCACCGTTCCTTGTATTAAATAAATCGAGTTAGGCATCCAATTAGTAGGCTCTGTTTGCACCGAATAACATTTCAATGAATTATCTTCTAAGTTTTCAATTCGTTCATCAAAACCAGAAGTCTGGTCTTTTACATCTTTGACTTCCTTTTCCAGTTTTTCTGTTTTTGCCTCTAGGCTAATTCTAATTCCTAAATCACTAATTCGTTTCTTGCGTTTTTCTGCGCTAGCGCTTAAAACATCCTTAGTCGACATTATACCTGTAAGAGTTCTCGATAATACAAAAAATGTCTGTATTACATATACATCAGTTTTCTGCTTTTCACTTGCTTCGAAATCATATACATAAAACTCTACTGCATCCCCAACTTCCAAATATGGAATACCGATACATTCCGCATTAAATGGTGTAAAATCTATATCATTTATGTTTTTGTATATATTATTTGCTACACTATTAAGGAATGTTTTATCACCATACATTGTAAACAGATTGCCAAGTACAATGTATTTATTGCCTCCTTCGTCTTTTACACCTTTTGTTTTGCTATCATCGTTTTGCTTAACTACAACTGTTTTTATATTATTTACGTTGTATGTTTCCATCGACAAGCTACGATAGCTTGGGAAAAACTGTGCATCTGCTACAACATCAACACCTCCAATGCCTGGTACAAATGGTGGTATCAGTTCAGCTCCAGGATAAGCTCCATCATCATCTGAATATTTTGCTAATTTACGATACTCAAATTTGTTGTAGCGATTGATAATTCCAAATACACCCTCGAATTGACATATCGCTTTCATTACATCAAGAGCGGTCAACGTCTTATTCTCCGGTAAATATTGCTCAGGTTCTTCTGTAATTAGTGGCAGTTCCGGACCATATATTGTTATATCATCGCTACTAAGATTTTGTACTTTTTGGGTTATGCCGATATGATCAAAAAAATCATTTCTAAATTTCTTGAATTTTACCGGCCAATGATAACTATTGACATAGTTTGTAACATCTGTGTCAGATACGTTATACAACGCATCGTATGCTTTTATTTCTTTCAATCGCCTATTGGCTGTTCGTTCGTCGCTATTTATTGTTCCATTAAAAAGCGGAATTTCGCCAACCTGGCTGCGCATACTTACTGATATTTCTTTGTTTTTTAATTTCTGTTTTACACCTACAATTTGCAATGTAAACTGTGAAGCGATACATCCTACAAATTCCAAAGAGTCTGACTCAGATATCGCTTCTTTTAGCTCCATTGACTCTTTAATTATTTGCTTACTTGTCAATGTAAAAGCACTATCGCCACTTCCAATAGTGACGATTAGCTCCCTTTCAGGGTTTTCACTTATATAGAAGTCTTTAGCTGCATTTGATACGTTAATCATAAAGCCTCCTAATATTCTGTTAGAGTTACAGATGCCGGTGCATATTGGATGTTATATTTACTTTTCCTATAGTGCTGGAAGTCTACCGCAGACATTTTGAATACTCCGGTTTTTTCCTCCATTGTGTAATCATCGTAATACTCTACTTCAACACTTTCTCTTTTCTCTAAAAATCTAACAAAATTGTTATGTTCATCAATGTCATGCTCTCTAAAATTGAAAGATATAACAACTTTTCTATTTTTCGACACAATAACATGGTCTGTGAAATCCGCATCAGTATACTGATCTATAATTCTGTCATTTTTGGTAAAATGGTAACTACCACGTGCCACATAGGTATCTGGTAGCACTATTCCGTTTATTTTTAATCGTTGTATCATGCTACCTCCTATGCTAATGCGCTTCTTCCGTTACGATTTGTAAATTCTGCATTCTTTACACGAATTGCTTCGAATAATCTATCACTGTTTGCGCTTATTTCTGCGCTCATATTCAGCCTTGAATTAGCCAAGCCTTCAACTATAGCACTAACAATTACATCCTTGCTTATTGCGCCTTCTACAGCGCTAGAAATCATGCTAAGAAGTGTATCTGTACCGCTTACAACTTCACTTCCTGCATCTCCTCCGCCCATAGGCTGACCTTTACTATTTACACCGAATATTGTTGGGCTTGTCATAATCATTGGGTTATCCATTGCCTTTGCGTACCAATCTACAGAAAGCTTTGGAACACTTGGAGGATTAAGTGATAAATCACCTTCAATTTTGAAATGTGGCAATTTTACAAGTTCTTTTATTTTTCCAAAAACTGTTTTTACTTTTTCAACTAAAGACTCAAGCTTAAAGCCGATTTCTTCTACAGCTAAACGTGCAGCCTCTTTGATATCTTCCCAGTTATGTACCCATACTGCTATTGCAGCAACAACCGCACCAATCGCAATTATAATAGGACCAGTCAAAACCGCAACTACCGCTTGGAATGCAGGAATAACAGTTCCAGTTATAAACGGAGCAATTACTCCCCATGCAGCAGTTAGCTTTCCAACTAAGCTAATAACTCCACCAATTATAGTTACTAATGGGCCAATTGCAGAAATAATCAAACCTATTACAACAACAACCTTTTGCCCTGCTGGTTCTAATTTCATAAACCACTCAATTAGTCCAAAAATCTTTTCTGCAAGCCATCCGAATGTTTCTGCTGCCTCTCCTACAAACTCCTTAATCTCCGGCATATGCTCAATTAAATACTCAGCAAATTCTTGAACATAAGGTAAAAGCTCAGAGCCTACTTGCAGTCCTACTTGTTCAAAAGACCTTTTTAACTGGTCCATTGTGTCTGTTAGCTTTACTCCTGCATCAATGGTATCATCGCTCATAACAAGTCCTAAGTCGTGAGCTTTCTGTCTAAGCTCTTCCATTGAGCCAGCTCCACTATTGAGAAGCGGTATCATTTCACTTGCAGATTTACCAAATACATCATTTGCAAGAGCATTTCTTTCAGCCTCGTTTGTCATTCCTTGAAGAGCAGAAATTGTATCGTAAAATAATTCTTCCTGACTTCTTAATGTTCCATCTGCATTTTGATATGCTACATTCAATTTCTCGAATGCCTCTGTTGCACCTTTACCACCAGACTGTGCGCTCTGCATGGTATCAACAAGTTTTTTCATTCCACCTTGCAACTTGTCAACATCCATGCCATTTTGTGACATGATAAAATCTAACTCTTGATAAGCCTCTCTGCTAACACCTATCTTTTGAGACATCTTATCTATCTGATCTGCTGCGCCTGCTGCCTTTTCCGCAATTGCAGTCATTCCGGTAGTAGCACCGACAAATGCACCACCGATAGCTGTTACACCTTTAGTGATATTCTTTCCAACTTTTTCAACATTAGATCCAGTCTTTTGTAGCTTGTCTCCTAAGTTTTTGGCATCTTTGGCGGTATCACTTATACTTTTTTTAGCTTCGTCAGTATTTACAAATATACTTCCGTATAGCTTAAATATTTCCATGGGTTATCCTCCCATTATTTTCTTAACATCGTTCAATATTTCTTCTTGGTCTTTATCTTCAACCTTTGGTTTTATAGCGCTCTTTTTGAAATCTTCAAAATGCTTATCACTATACGAATGCATCCACAAATCAAATAACATTTCTTCGTCTTTTTGATTTTTAGCACACAGCAAAATATCAATTCCTATTTCAAAATCTAACGAAAGAATATCTTTTGCTCCTGCTCCATATCGTGAATACAATAAGTCAATGGTTTCTACATTGACTTGAGCGCTACTGAGAAAAAATTTTGCAAATCGTTTTCTTTTGCAATTTGCTTTACTAGGTTAATCGTTGCATCAATAGACTGTGTTTTGATTTCATCAGTTGTCTTTTCTGCAACTCCTGCCAATAATTCATAGAGTGCTTTCTCCACTTCTTCATTTCCGCAAGACTCGACAAGAAAAGCAATAAATTCCATGCCAGCCTCTCGCTGAACATCGTCAATATTTCTTTTCTTGTCCTTCTTAGCCTCGCTGATCTGCGAGAAAATCGTCTTGATTTCCTCTTTTGCATTTGCTTTGCGAATAATACGTGCCATTTTGAACACGTCAGCAGTAATAAGTTTTCTCATATCGTTCCTCCTAGTTCTTTGGGTAATAAATCTCAAATGGTGGATGGTCTAAATCATCCTGTGTATAGTGACCATAGAATGTGGTTCCGATAGATGCCTCATTCTTATCTGTTGTGGTCATTACAAGTCCATCTGTATTGATTGCATTGTATACAACAATTACAACTGGCTTATCGCTACCGCTAAGAGTTCCAACCCATGCGATATTGCCGATATAGTCTGTAAGCTCGATTGAGTTCTTAGCTGTAATCTTATCGTGTGTTGTTCCGGTCTCTGTCTCGCTTGCGCACAAAGCTGTTGCAAGTGTGTCCTCTGTAATCTCTAAGATTGTGGCTTTGATATACACATCCCATGAGTCGATTACTTCAAGACCTTTAGCTCTGCCTGCTACTCCGTCAACTTCAATCTGTCTCACTTCTGGAACAGCGCTAAATTCTCCACCACCCCTTGTGGCCCCTAGAAGTTTTCCTGCTGCCACAGCATCTTCGAAGCTCTCAATAGTTCCATCTTCTGAGATTTCTAAGTTTTTGAAATATGCACCTGCGTTAAGCAATAAGCTCTCTGCTGTTTTAGTTGTAAAACCGCTATACTTCTTCATGCTTTAACTCCTTTCATAGAAATACAATTCAAATTGCATTCTTATCCTTTTTATTTGTTTATCCTCATCGAGCACATGCTGTCTGCTTCCGTCAAAGCAATAAAAAAGAACATCATCAGACAAGCTAATTGCTCCGTCTAACAAATGTTCTATCTTATCTGCCTCTGCCTCTGCTCGTGAGTAATATTTGTTTTTGTCCCACACATTTACTTCTAAAATGGCATTGTATTTATTGTCATTCTTTGAAGTTACTTCAATGTCAAATACATTGTAAGGATATGTGGCATCTACTGGCGCCTCTGAGTAATAAGCACCAAGATACAGTTCAAGCTCATCTTTTAGCTTTCTCATTCTGCACCACCTTCGTATTCTTCCTCGCTAATTAGCGCATCCGCCTCGCCTTCCAGCGCAGACAAATACTGGCTTTCGATTTTAATAATTTCTGCTATATTCTCTGTAACCGCTTTTTGAAGTAATCCAAGTTTTGGAGCTTTACTAGAGCCAAGCTCTTGAAAACCACCATAAAACGCATTCGGTTTCAGTCCTACTTGCAAATCACATTCTTTTCGTCTTACCCAGTATTGTGTAAACCTTCCTATTCTTCCGCTTCTTCTTTTGAAGTGCGAATAATAGTTTTTCCGGAATTTACCACAAACAAACTTTCCAACATCACGAAGCGCTGCTCTTGTCAGCTCATCAATTGAGTAGTTGCATCTATCAGAATTATCTGTAAATTCTACATTGCCTCTTTTTGTCTTGGTATATCTTGGTAAACTCATTGTCTTACACCACCATAGCAAGTGATTTCTAATTCTTTTCCGTTTCTGTACGTTCTAAGTACTTTGTAGCGATATCCTTCATGGTCTGCATATTCCTCGCATTCAAAATCTAAATAGTCTGCTAAAACAAACTTGATTTCCGGATTATAGAATAATGTTTGCGCTTGATAAAATTCACTCATACCTACCGAACGCACGTTACAGAATACTGGCCTTTTTACTTCCAGTTTCTTTGGGTCTCCGTATTCGTCTACACCATCATCGATAAATGATACAAGTTCCACTATATCGTTATACATAAGCCACCTCCTATGCTTCGATAGTTGACTTGCGGATATTATCTAGTTGGTATTGCCAACTTTTGAAATATCCATCTGCAAGTTTTGTATCTTCTGCATACACAAATTGGCAATATGTTTTTACAGCCATCTGTATTAAGTCGATATTGCTTTCTGCTAACTCTTTATCAACACCAGAGCGGATAAGCTCCGCTCTAGCTGTGTTGATTGTGTCGTTGATATCATCATCTAAAAAGGTGTGATTTATACGAAGCGCCACTTTGACTTTGGCAAGCATTGTCATAGGTGGCACCTCCTATTCTTAGTCTGCCTTCTTAAGCTTAACGAATGCCTTTGGCGCTACTACACCAATTCCTGCATACATCTTACCAACAACCTTAACAAGATCTGCTTCTGACTCGCTCTTATCGTCAACGATAATCTTCATATCATTACCCTTTGGCTTGTTTACCTGAGCACCATAACCGAAGTCACCTGCGATAAAGTATGTATCACCTGCTCCTGCTGCATTGAATGCTGGTAACTGATCTGTGAATACAACTTTGCTATCAAGACCATCAAATACATCTACGTTGTATTTAGCTTTCTTCTGGATGGCTTTGAATGCTGCGTATGTTCTTCTGTTCATGGCAAGATTTACATCTTTTGCTTTTGCTGAAAGCTCTGCAAGTGCTAACACAATTGTGTCCTCTTCGAGAGTATCAACATCAAGAGATGCAACTGCAACTGCTGTTGTAGTTGATACAGAAGGTGCAGCATCAATTTTCTGGATAAGGATTTCCTCTCCCTTTTCTGCAATCTTCTGCGCCAGTTCCTTGTAGATATATCCAAGAGTATCGATTGTTGTTCCTTCGATAGCCTCATCAGATACACGAATCCACTTCTTGATTGACTCTGCTTTAAGTTCTACTGCACCAAGTACAAGCTGTTCCTCTGCAGGTGCTGCTGAACCTTCTACATGAACTGATGCACCAGTAGCCGAGTACTCAAATCCAACCTTTACATTTCCAGGATATGATGTCTGCTTACAAAGAGATAAAAGATGTGTCTCTTCCCATGCATTTCTTATCTCTGTGTCTAACAATGTAGGTACTGGAAGTGTACCAGATACATTCTCTGTTAATAATGATCTAGCTTCTGTATCATCTCCGCTGATGATAGCCTTTACAAATGCCTTTCCATACTCTAATGAGTCTCTTAATTCTACCTGTGCCATTTTCTTTTCTTCCTTTCTCTCTTCAATAACTTTAGTTGGTGCAACTTCTTCATTCTGAAGTGCAAGTGCAGCATTTTTTCTTGCTTCTAAATCTTCTAGCTCTTTGATTCTGGTAATGATAGCATTGATTTTTTCATCTAATCCATCAATATCCTCTGTGCTTTTAGCATCCCTGATTGATTTCTCAATCTCGTTTCTTCTTTCTTTTACCTGATCCAAATCCATTGCATCGAGTTCTTTCATAAATTCTTCCATTATGACTCCTTTCCGAGCTGTAATAACAGCAATAACTTTCGTTTTTGTAATTCAAGTTCTTCTGCAAGTCGAATGCTTTCCGCATTGCGTCTTTCTCTTTCCGCATCAAACGCACTTCTTGCTGAAATACTTGTTGTATCATAAGCCGGTATATCTACGGCTGACACATCGTAAAGTTTGTCAATCTTTGTAACAGTTCTTGTGTAGACTGTATACTCTCCATTTTCTGTATATTCCCATTTGCTTTCTTCTACATGGAATGCAAAGCTCATTTTATCGATGAGACCACTCTGTATATCTCTATACAGTTCCTTGTGACCTTCATCATCATTCATAAGCACAGCTTTTACATGGAGGCCATCTTCCTTAATTGACAATTCCAGAGATTTGTTTCTAGTTCTTGCATATACCCTTCCACAATGATTGTAGTTGAATATAACATCTGTCATATCGCACTCATCAAATGCGTTAGGATCTATTTTTTCTCTGTCCTCATAATATTTTCCTTTGTATAAAACTGTTTCCTGATTAAAGGTACATGCTACTCCTTCAACAACAAGCTCATCTTTTCCATCTTCATTTTGCCTTGTTTCAATTTTTAACGAGTGGAAATCTCTAAACTGTACTTCTTTTTCGTTGATTAAATTTTTAATATTATCCTTCGGTTCCATCACTATCTCCCTTCGTATCATCTACTGGTGCTGCATCTAGTCTCATAATTGGTGTGTCTCCTCCTTCAAGCGGTGGCATATTGTTTCCTGCTCTCCACTCGTTAATTGTCATACCACCATACAAAACAATTTCTTTGTAAATCGAAATTTTTGTTTTCATAGATGCAAACTGTAGTTTGTTAGCTTCATAAATTACATAATTACCGAAACCTTTTTCTCTTTCAGTAAATATCTTCTTTGTCAGTTCCTCAGATAATGCAATCAAAAAAGGCTCTATACGTGCCTCGTAGAAAGCCTCCATTTGCTCCTCTGTGTAATTTGACATCACTATTGCATCACTTACACCAAAGTATCTCTGCACGTTCTCCCTAAACTCTTTCATGGTTTCCCATGATGTAATTGTTGGAGACATTGTTATTGGAGTAAATTCCTGCGATGCATCCAAAGAAGCAATACCACCCTCATTTTCAAGATTGAGATAATCTTTTACAAATTCGTCTTTCTGCTTCTTTACATCTTCTGGTGTAAGCATTGCCTGCTTAGACTTCAAAATTCCTCGAAGGTTAGCTGTTGCCTTTACCGCATTTGCAACACCTTGATTTACTGTTGAGATAGTTTTAAGCATATCAATAATTGCTAGGTTATCATCGCCAGCTATGTCGCTTTCGTTGTAGTCTTTACGAAGTACAGCTAAATCTTCCCAAGGCAACACAAGCTTTGCACCGCTACCGAATGTAAATCTTAAAAACAGTCCGTTAAGATATTCGATAGCCTCGAATGACTGATAAGGCACTGGGTACATTCCGTTAGCATGGCCTTTATCGTCTCGCATGATATAAATAAAAGCTGTATTCTGTAATTCAAGTCTAGTTCTAACCTTTGCCAGAAAGTCTTTTCCGGTCATATACATATTAGGCTGATAGTTAAGCATATATTCCACTTTTTCATCACTACATCGTGCATTTGCTTTCGATGTGTGTTCTGCAAGCGGTCTAATGCAAGACCTTACTACATCGCTTTTATAAATATTGTCTCCAAAAGGAATGAATGTGGCATTATATCCTCCAAGCTCTTTCCACTTCGTAGATCGCTGAATTATTTTATTGCTCTTAAACCATGATAAAACTCCCATAACTACCTCACATATGGCAAATATTCCTCTAAATGCTTGTCATACACTACCCATGCATTCAAAAGGCTTACCATACCATCAATTCTTTTGTTCTGATGCATCTTTACTGGCTGAATTGTCTCAATGCCATCTTTATTGAGTGCTTTTGCTGCTGTATTTGCTAAGCACCATCGTAAAATCGGGTTATTTTGATATATAACTCTATGTTCTTGGAATGTAGCTCCCATGGATTTCATGCTACCACTCCAAGTAAAAGGCCCTTGCGCTACCGGAATAAGATTAAAACCATATGTTTCCATCTCAGCCTTCCAATAATTCGCAAGTGCTCTATCATATCCTATCCATAGTGGTCTTATGTCGTGCTTTTGCACCATCTCAACAAACCACTCTGTGACCTTGCTATAATCGACTTGAGCGCCTTCGTTTATATTTACCCATCCATTGTCAGCCCATAGCTTATAAGGGGCTTCTTTCGACTTTGTGCGCTCTAATAAATCTATCTTTGCTTGTGGTATAAAATACTTTTGCAAAACATAAATATTATCATCATTCGGTTTCCTGATCATAAGACTTGCGCAAGTCAAATCTCCAACCGATGACAAGTCGCATCCTCCAACCGCATAGCTGTGTTCCAGATAGCTCATATCAACTAATGTCTCATTTACTAAATCTTCAAAGTTTAGCCATGCACTTACTGGGTTTTGCTTCATGTTGAAGTCTTTAACTAATACTGTAGGCTTAAAACTTGGATCATCTTTTGCTTTCGCAACCATTTGCGATAAATAGTCAAAACTCTTTACAGTTCCAAGACCAGGATTAGCTTTCATCCAACAAGAAGGGGTTTCCCATTCATCTAGGCTATCAAGCTCATAAATGAATGGGAGAAATCTATCGTTTTTTACAGTTCCATTGATAATATTGCTTGCATAATCATACTGAGCATCAAATATGGAATCACGTATAAAACCATTTGTTGTAATACAAAAAAGCAATGGCTGCCTTCTGGCTCCCATCGCTTGTTTTATCAAGTCATATATATCTCTGTCTTTAATGGCTGCAAGCTCATCTATAACAGCCCCATGAACATCTAATCCATCAAGGCTGTTAGAATTGCTTGCTATGGCCTTTATATATCCATAGTTAATATCACAATAAAGGTCTGATGCACGTTTCCGCACCCACTTTGCTAGTGTATCGCTTTGCATGACCATTTTGTGAGCTGCATTAAAACCTAGCTTTGCCTGCTCTAGCATTGTTGCTAGGTTATAAATCTGCGGAGCGCCTTCTTTATCATTGATAAGCAAATCAAGTTCGACTGCTGCCGTTTCTGTAGTCTTGCCATTTTTTCTGCCTTCAATAATCAAGCACTCGTTATATTGTCTCAAATTATTATCATCAACAAAACCAAACAATGCCTCTAGTCTTGCTTTCTGGAATAACTCTAATTTTAATGGTGCTCCTATATCGCCAGATGGTAACTTGCAAAACTTTTCAATGAAATTTATATGCCTGCTTGCAATATCATAATCAAAATGAAATTCATTCGGTGCGAGATATTGCTCGATAAGTCTCTCGCTTATCCGTTTCATCTTATCGCAAGCTACAATTTTACCATCTACAATGCCACCAAAATATTTTTCAAATTCTGTCAATTGGCTCTCAAAAACTCGAGCAATTCATCATTGTTTTTCTTTGTTGCATTTGTAGGTATTAGATCAGTAAGATATCTAACAATAACACCATATTGTTTTTGTATCTGCAAATAACTGGTCATTGCTGCTGTTTGCTTGCTTCCGTACTGATAGTTCTCAGATACGCCCTCCTCTTCGATTGTATCTCTAAGTTTTGCAAGCTGTTTCTCCATGAATACAGCATCTTTAATCATTCCACTTGCTACATTGAGCTGTTCTTCTGTTAGCAAAGGAATAATATCTTCAAGTTTGTAAATGTTTTTCTTTTTTGCCATAAGTTTTCGTTCCTCCGTTAAAAAGGGGTCTAA
>JAGHSX010000023.1 GCA_018065645.1 Candidatus Scybalousia scybalohippi | reverse complement strand
GAAATTTACTGTTTTGAATGTATGAATAATTATGTTTTTTCTGGATATAATTCAGGTTTGGCAGTACAAGCTATAGTTGAAGATAATGATTCTGTAAGTGTTGCAGCTTATGCACAACCTATGTATGCGAGTACACCCACGGCTCTTAAAAGTATTGTTTATCCCGGTGAGAGTCTTATAGTTGATCTTTTTAACGAATACCCTCAAATTAGTGGATACTATCCAGATAGCAATTATACATATTTTCAAATATGGGATAGTACATTAACAAATCTTATTTACCAAGTAAACTATGACTCTGTTTATAAAAATGCTGTAGCAAATTATTCTACACTTTTCCAAAGTGGAGCAATGTTTCTTAGAGAAATCGTCTTTGATTCATCAATAGTAGTACAAGGGAAATTTTATGTTGTACTAACATTTGATACTTCATATCGCCCTGAACGAATGCGATCTCAATATGAAACCTTTTTTAATAGTGCATTAACACTAGCAATTATAAATAAAATACAATGTGAAGATTATGATGAAAAATATCCGCATCTAATGTTGAAATTAGAGGGAACTAACGAATGGATATACCCAGAGGATATAGATACAAGCAATTTTACATCGCTTAGTTTTAATTACATATGGACTGATTATTATAAACCTATGAGGACATTACTAGTCTTTCCAAAGATAGACACAGCATTTGACTGGGCTACATGGAATGCTCAAAATAGTGCTTTGAATGAGATACAGGAAAGAGAAAAACAAATAAATGTTTTTCCTAATCCAGCAAAAGATAAGATAACTATTGAGAGTGCAACAGAGTTGGAAAGTATAGAGATAAAGAATATACTTGGAATAACTCAACAGAGTTTGAAAGTAAAAGGAAACAAAGTTACTATTCCAATATCCGATTTAGAAAAAGGAACATATCTTGTTTCTATAAGAACTTCGGAAGGAAATCATACCAAGAAGATTGTTAAGGAATAAAAAGGGGGAAAAAAGAAGAAAACACATCTTTGCTTAAGACGGAGCGAAGATGTGTTTTTAAGTTGTTTCTTAACAAGAGAATGTTTGCTATTTCCTTTTCAGCCAATATTCTCTTTCGGACTTTTCAAAACGTTCTATTGAATAGCGAAGGCTTGTTCTTGAAAGGTCTTTGTAGTGTTCTTCAAGATAGGAAAGCAAAACCTCTTTATCCATTTTCCCCATTTCTCTAAGCATCCAGCCAAGAGCTTTATGCATAAGGTCGTGTGAATGTTTGATTTGTTTTGTTCCAAAGGTGAGAATCCAGGAAAAATCTTTTTCTTTTATAGGAGTTTGACAGGCAACAACGGAAATTCTTTCTTGCCAAAGATTTTTACTCTCTGCCAAAGAGTTCATTATTTTTAGCTTCTCGGTTTTGGAGTCCAGATTCAAAACTAGCCATCTGCCTAAAATCTTTGGCGCACTCATATCTACAAGATCCCAGTTGTTCGCCTTGGTAGAGTGGGATAGGTAGAAACTAAGTAGAAGTCTTAGTTTTTCTTCGTTCTCTTCTGCTTTCTTAGCCAGGCGTTCAAATTGTATGACAAGGATAGCCAAAGCACATTGTCGGATTTCGTGCATAGGAGAGTTGAGAAGTGTCTCGATGTGATTGAGTTCAAGATCCTTGTATTTCTTCGCAATTTCTTTTACTATGGGAACATTTATTCCAAGGAAGAGGTCTCCTTCAGAATATTGCCCTTTAAGAGTCTTGAAGAATCTTTTGCAAAGTTCGGCTTTCTCTTTGTTAGCCAATAGCTGCAAGTTGTTGATTACGTCTTGTGATGTCATTTGTTGAAGTGGGAAAAAGGTTATTCAGCCTTTCTAAAGAAAATCATGTCTAAAAATAGAATTACAAGAATGGTAATAACAGAACTCATCAAAGTTCTAAGCAATACTTGTATTATTTCAGCCCATGCAAATGTAGATATACAGAAGCACAACAGATGATGAACAAGAGTCATGCTTATGGTAAACAACAAAAAGTTCATAAAGCCTTGTGTTGAAATGGAAGGCCTTTGTGTTGGGTTGTCTATGTTTCCAGAGAAAGAGTTTAACAATAAAGGTCTAAGGAATGCAATAAATACACAGGCAAACGCATTTACTCCAATGTCACCTGCAAAAATATCAACACAAATTCCCAATAGGAACGAAGATAAGAGTGTTAACCATTTTGGCGTTCCATAAGGAAGGAGAATTATAAACCAAATGTAAACCATAGGATTGATAAAACCCCACAAAGCAACATTGTCAAGTATGAATACTTGAAGCAACACAAGCAGAATAAACTGTATTGTAGAATAAATAATGTCTTTAATCATCGTACCAGGTCTTGTTTTGGTGTGTCGGCAGTATCAATACCCTGCATTAGTCTATCTTGTTCTATTTTGAAATAGTTCTTTATCACATAGACGTACTCCAATTTGTTGTAATCTGTAGAGAATTTTATGTCTATATCATAAAAACCAGTTCCTTTGTCTTTTGTGAATTTCTTGATAGTTCCTACTGTTATGCCTTCAGGAAAGTTTCTTGAGAAACCACTTGTAACTATTTTGTCTCCTTTCTTTACAGCAAGGGAAGAAGGCATATCTACTATTTGTCCTGTTGCATAGTGTTTTCCATTCCAAACTAGAGTTCCTGTTGTTTTTGTTCTTTCGTTTCTTACATTAAGCTTGCTGTCTTGATGCAGAACACTCATAACCAAAGAAAAGTTTGGCGTAGTTTTAACTATAACTCCAACAACTCCATTAGGAGAGATAACACCCATATCTGGCTCTATTCCAGAAATAGAACCTTTGTTTAACATAAAGAAATTATTTCGCTTGTTTACTGTTTTTGAGATTACTCTGGCATCTATAAATGAGTACATTTGCTTGTAAACAGTATCTTCTTCCTTGTGAACATTGTTCACTATCTTTACATAAGAAGATTCAACCATCTTTCTCAGTCTCACATTCTCCTGAACAAGAGCTTCGTTTGTACTTTTCAAATAGAAATAAGATGTAACATTGCTGTAAGCCTCATCTATTCCTCCGGAAATATTGTTGGCAATACTTGTTATGTAAGACCCTTGACGGAAAGAATTGCAAGATATAAAATAGATACTAAGCCCTTCCAGTAAAAGGAAAAGGAATACGTGATAATATCTTTTGAGGAATCTTAATAGGTCATTCATAATACAATACTACACTAATCTCAAATAATTTGCAAATTTATAAAAAAACTGCCAATTATTTTGTTGATAGAGAAAAATAATTTATTTTTGCAGTTTAAACAATTAAAATTAACGTATTATTAAATTAAAAAGGAAAACGAAATGAAAAAAGTTTTATTAGTATTGGCTATTTGTGCTGCTCCTTTCCTATTCAGCAGCTGTGAAATGGATGATGATGGCAGTATTCTTGGCGCATTCATCGGTAATATGAAGGTAACTATTGACGGTGCTCAACACAATTTTGATGGTGTTGCTTACTATGAAGAAGGAGAATATTCAGGTATTGCTTGCACAAAGATGGACAGCACTCACGAGTCTGTAGCTATCGTTCTTAAGGGTAAAGGTGTTGGAGAATATACTCTAGGTTTTGCTAAGAGCATGAATCCACTTGACCTTATAAACGCAAACTTCAGCAATATAAACGAAATGAGTACAGTAGCTTATATGCCAAGTTCAGATGCTTATGCTGATTCTTACATCACAGTTGCAGGTACTTGTAACATCACTTCTGTTACAGACAGCAAAGTTGTGGGTAACTTCACTGGTTATGCTGTAAAAGTTTCTGACCTACAAAGTATCAGCCTTTCAATCCTACAAAATGCTAAGGCTATCAGCGGTACTTTCTCTGCAACAAATGGTAATAGTTTAGCAGATATTTTCAGCAAATAAATAGTATTTGAAGGAAGTTTTTAACAACTGAAAGTTGAAAAAAAGGCTAAAATTGAAAAAATTTTAGCTTTTTTTTTTTGGTAATTAGATTTTTTTATAATTTTGCAAACTCAAAATAAGAGGATTAAGAGTTTTTAAATTTATTATTAACAAATAAAAATTATTGAATAGATATGACAAAAGCTGAAATAGTTGCCGAAATAGCACAAAAAACAGGAATGGAAAAAGTTAACATTCAAGAAATAGTTGAAGAATTTATGAATGTAGTAAAAGCTTCTATGGCTAAAGGTGACAATGTTTATTTAAGAGGTTTTGGT
>JAGHSX010000058.1 GCA_018065645.1 Candidatus Scybalousia scybalohippi | reverse complement strand
AAAATTTAGTCAAATACAATTTTAGTCATATTATTTTTACAAGAAAATAGGGAAATAACACAAAATCTCTTTCCTTTTAAACGAAGTTTTATAATTTCAACATACAACAAAAAAAAGAACGACAAACCAAAGTCTGCCGTTCTTATTATGGAAAAATTATTCTTTATTAGAATTCCAAAGTGTAGTTAGAAATGAAATCTATACTCTTTTGAATCAAAGTGTACATTACCTCATCGTTTTCTACGAAGTGAACATTCTTACGATATTCGGCAACGAATTTTTCAATAGCAGGAGATGATTTCAAACCTGTTTGTTGTTTACGGAAATCAAGAGCTTGAGCTGCATTGAACAATTCTATTGCAAGAACTCTTTCTGTATTGTTTACTACGCGGAAACATTTTGTTGCTGCATTTGAACCAAATGAAACATGGTCTTCCTGGCCTTGAGAAGAGTCAATAGTATCAACACTATTAGGCATACAAAGCATCTTGTTTTGGTTTACTATTGAAGCAGCTGCATATTGAGGAATCATAAATCCACTATTTACACCTGGTTTTGCAACTAGGAATGAAGGAAGATTTCTCTTAGCACCTATCAACTGATAAGTTCTTCTTTCAGAAATAGAAGAAAGTTCACTAACTGCTATTGCAAGGAAGTCTAAATTCAATGCAAGTGGTTCACCGTGGAAGTTACCTGCAGAAATAACCATATCTTCGTCTGGGAATACAGTTGGATTATCTGTTGCAGCATTTATTTCAGTTGTGATAATATCAGCAACGTGATTGATAGCGTCTTTGCAAGCTCCATGAACTTGAGGAACACAACGGAATGAATAAGGATCTTGTACGTGTTCTTTATGACGTTTGATTATTTCACTACCATCTAGTAAAGCACGAACTCTACGAGCTGTTGTAAGTTGTCCTTGGTGTGCTCTTACAAGGTGTACGTTATCATAGAATGGTTCTATTCTTCCATCAAATGCTTCCAAAGAAACTGTCATTATAAGGTCAGCAAGTTTTGACAATCTCTTAGCTTTGATGATAGAATACATAGCGAAAGAACCCATGAATTGAGTACCATTCAACAATGCTAGTCCTTCTTTTGATTGAAGTTCTATTGGTTGCCAGTTCATTATCTTATTAAGTTCTTCACCAGAAATTCTCTTTCCTTGGTAGTCAACTTCGCCCAAACCAAGTAATGGAAGACACATATTTGCCAAAGGAGCCAAGTCACCACTTGCACCTAGAGAACCTTGTTGGTAAACTACAGGATAGATATCGTTGTTGAAGAAATCTACCAAACGCTGTACTGTTACAAGCTGAGTACCACTGTGTCCATATGAAAGAGATTGGATTTTATTCAAAAGCATCAACTTTACAACTTCGTGAGGAACCTCTTCACCCAAGCCACAAGCGTGAGACATTACTAGGTTCTTTTGTAGTTGTGAAAGTTGTTCTTTACTGATAGAAATATTGCAAAGAGAACCAAAACCAGTTGTTACACCATAGATAGGTTCTTTTTGGTTTTCCATTTTTTTGTCAAGATACTCTCTACACTTTTGGATTCTTTTCTTTGATTCTTCAGAAAGTTCCAAGTGCATTCCTTTTTCCATTATCTCGCTAACTCTGTCTAATGTCAGCAATTCTGGACTAATATGATGAATTTCCATTTTATTGAATTTTTGTTATGATTATTAAATTTTGTTTTCTTTCAAATCAAGTTGCAAAGATACATATTTTTATTGTAAATTCATAAAAAAAGAGCCTACTTAAAGCAGGCTCTCAAAAAGAAATAAAAACAATGTTGTTTGTTAGTTCTTATCTTCCATTGAAAAAGATGTTAACCAAAAGTTATTTCACAACAAGTTTTTCTGTCTTGACTTTACCATCACTTATTACTCTTATGTAATAAATTCCTGAAGCAAGATGACTAACATCAATGTCCATTGTAGGATGGTCTTTTGCTAAAATAACACGATGAATTGTTCTACCCTGAACATCACTAACATTTATTATGGCGTCGGAAGATAAGCCGTAAATAGATAAAACAGAATTTGTCTGTGCAGGATTTGGACAAAGAGAAAGGCTTAATCCTTCTTCTACATCATTCAATCCTTGAACAACTGTCAACACAAGAGTAATTGTTGAATCACAACCTTGATCTGTCTCTAATTCTATAGTTTGAGTTGTAGATGCAGTATATTCCTGATCGTTGAATACAAAAACTTCTCCTTCCTGTATTTCTGCATAAACAGTATCATTATACTCAGGAATAATTCCTAAATTAAGAACGAATATACTATCACAACCATTTTCTGTCTGCAAAGTATCTGTGTAGATTCCAGCTTCAGAATATTCTGTTTCATTCATCACATAAGTTTCCCCTTCGCAAAGTTCTATAGTTAGAGTTTCAATGTAGTTTGGAAGTATTTCCAGATTAAGAGTTACTATGCTATCACAACCATTTTCTGTTTGCAAAGTTGCTGTATATGTTCCTTCTGTTGTATATTCAACATTATTTAAAGTGTAAGAAGTTCCTTCGCAAATAGTAGCAGAAATTGTATCATAAACATTCACACAAGGTGCTTCAAAATCTACACCTTCTACTGAAAGATTAGAGATCTTTGCTCCAGGCTGAACGCCTCCACTAGCATCATTTCTCCAACGGAAAACAAGTTTGTAATATCCAGCAGTTGTAATGTTTATTGTATCTGAGACGCTCAAGACATTTCCTTCTGTCTTGCAACCTATAATCTTATTTCCAAATGCAAGAGCATTTTCAGTTATTTGTTGCTGACCAGAAGCCAACAATGGAGAATAAGCCATTGTATCAGGAACAAAGAATGCCTGTATATAGTCATAGTTATTTTCTCCACCTGCAAGGTAATCAAATGATACGACAACTTCTCCTGTTTGATGAACATTTATAAGTTTTTCTGCATAAACGTCACTTATTGCATTTACTTTATATCCTGCAGTGTCACCATTGGTGTTTGAAATATATAGATAAGACTCTGTTTCACCCAAAGGAGAGCCTACATACCATCTGTTTGTGCATGTAGTATTATTTAGATTCCAACCATCATTTTCAGAAAAATCAGTTGAATATGGAAGAGAAGCAAGAGTCATAACTGTCAGGTTAAGTGTAATTATACTATCACAACCACTCTGTGCTACAAGAGTATCTGTATAGATTCCTGTAGTATTGTAAGCAATACCATTCAATTCATACTCATCTCCTTCTGCAATAGATATTTCAAGAGTTGTTCTTGAAGCAGAAACAACTGTCAGATTCATTCTTGTAATATCATAATTTCCTGCATCAAGAAGTGTACTATCTGCATATACACCTGTCATTGTCAATTCTTGATCTGCAAATAAAATAGATTCCCCTTCGCAGATTGTATCATAAACATCTGTCAATACATCTGCTGGAACATTGGTTGTAACAACCATTACATCATCAATACCAACACCATATCCATATCCCATATGTCCTCTAAATGCTATTTGATATGTAGTAACACCTGTTATGTTAGGTAACTGTATAGTTTCTTGTTGCCATGATGTGATACTTGTATTATAATATGCCAAAACATTCCAAGAGTCTGTTTCACTTGTTCTATAAACCACTTCCAATGAATCCTGGTCTGAGCCCCATTTTTCCTGAATATGTTTAAATGAAAGATTAGCACCTACAACTTCTGAAAAATCAAAAACTGGAAGTATAATATCTGTAACAGAGCCTCTATTTGAACCATAAAACTTAGCATAATGAGTTCCTTGTGGTATTGTAGTAGATCTATATGAAGTCTCACTTGTCCAAAGTTTGCTTCCATTTATCTGTTCTTGCATTATACAAGAAAGTCCATTTTCAAAACCTTCACTATATGGAAATTCTGATATTGCTCCATCATAACAAGGTGTTGTATAAGAAACAGGGAAAGACGCAGCAGAAATATCTGTTCCACAATTTGTCTTTACAAATATATTGTATGTAGTTAATAAAGACAAGTTTGAAAGTATGTAAGGATTCTCTGTTACTGCTATTGAATCATATTCTGTTGCAGAGCTTTCTTTGTAATATACATACCAAGCATTATCACCTTCACGTCCATTTGTCCAAGAAAGGATTACAGAAGTCATATCCTCTGTGTTTAGAGTAGCAGAAAGATTTGTTGGAGCTTCACAACTTGGCAATTCTACTATTGCAAGACTGTCCACATAGTAAATATTTCCAGAAGAAGCAGAACCTTTAGCTACAAAAGCAATATATCTGCCTTCTCCATCGTAATTTTCCAAACTTACAGTATAAGGTGTCCAGGCATTTGTAGTAGGAGTTATTTCTGCAATAATATCTACAGTAGAAATATCATTAGGATTTGTTGCCATACCTACAAACATTCTATGACCTATAGTATTTACTTTGCCCATAAAAGTAATTTTGACATTATTGATATCAACATCTTCTGCTAAGATAGGCATAATAGCTGCTGTAGAATCATTCATAGAAGCTTGCATATACAAAGAGCCTATACCATTGTAGTGAGTAGAAGAAATATTAGGAACATTTCCTGGAGCTATTCTTGTCCAACAAGTAGGCATAATGTAATTTGGAGATGAACTTGTGCCATAACTATCAAAGTTCTCTACATAAGGGATCTCAAATCCATCAGGAGCACATTCTGTACGAAAAGTCCTTGTTGATGTTTTTGGAGAAAGTTCTCCATCTGCACAAATACCTCTAACATACCACTGATATTCTGTGTTAGGAGTCAAATCTTGAAGATAGTATGAGTAATCATCTGAAACATATACTGAGTCAAATGTCAAATCATTTGTTGCTTTCCAATAGAAGTACCATTCTGTGTTTGAATTATCTTCCCACACAAAGATAGACTCTGTATCAGAGAAACTTTCTGCCAAAGATGTTGGAGCATGACATTCAGAAGTTCCAGCAGGATCTGGCAATGGAGAATATATTTCTGTCAATACTGCAGCATCTGCACCCCAGTCAGAAATATACTCAAAAGAAATCCATGTGTTAGGAGTCAAAGGCCAATCGCCCAAACCCAAACTTGTCATTGTTCCATCTTCGTATAGCATCCAGTAACCAGAACCATCAACCACATATTCATAGTCACCATCATTGTCTAGGTCCAGCATAATATCTTCTAGCCAGTTTGTCTGCATATCTATACTGAATCTTTCATCGTATGCTTGCAAAGTATCAAGGATTGCATGCATTGGAACATTTTCACCATCCCATTCTTCTGCATCTTCATCATTCCAACGGAATCCAAAGACAAAAGAACTTGGTTCCATACCATTGTTAAACAGGATAACTACACCTACCTCATTCGTTCCATTACCTACCCAATACTGAATATCATCAGCAATTGTAACATTGTTTGGAGCAGTAGATGTAAGCGATTGTGCAAATATGCACGTTGTTGCTAACAAAGCCAGCAACAGGCTTACAATACGTTTTTTCATTTCTTCAACGAACGCTTTAATTTGTTAATTTAATAAATAAACATATCGTAAGATTCTTTGTAAAAGAAGCTCTAAGTGTAATGAAAATATTTTTCACCGTCTCTTCAATACCCGAAAGTTACGATTTCTATTCAAACATTCGGCAGGTCTTCTGACTTACTCCTGATTGTTGCTGTCTTCCCACCTTTTTCAAGGCAGTGACTTTCTAAGAATTGCTTTGGAATGCAACAACCTTATTAAAGAGCTTACAGCTACGGGTATAGTTCTGGATTTGCACCAGATTCCCTATTAGTCTCCGTTAAGGAGAACCGAAATTTGAGGTTGCAAAAATACTACTTTTTCACAAACCAACAATATTTTTTCCGAAAAATAAAAAGGCTAATCAAATAAACTTGGCTCGCCCAATAAATTAAAGGTTTTTCTATGCAATGGAGTGATTCCGCAATCTTTGATTGCTTGTCTATGATCTTTGGTTGGATAACCCTTATTTTTCTTCCAGTTATATTCTGGATAAGTCTTGTCCAACTCTATCATTGCATCATCCCTATAGGTCTTAGCCAATACGCTTGCGGCAGCTATAGACATGAAAGTTGCATCACCTTTTACTACCGTTTTGAAAGGAATATCTAGTTTTGTATTGAATCTGTTGCCATCAACTAGCAACAGCTCTGGTTTTATTTTCAGCTTTTCTACTGCTCGATTCATAGCAAGGATACTTGCATTCAGAATATTTATCCTGTCTATTTCTTCATTGTTTACCTCAACTACAGCAAAAGCTAAGGCGTTCTCTTCTATTACAACACGAAGAGAACGCCTTTGTTTATCAGTAAGTTTCTTACTATCATTCAAAAGTTCGTTATGAAAACCTTTAGGCAGAATAACTGCAGCAGCATAAACCCCTCCAGCAAGGCAACCTCTGCCTGCTTCGTCTAAACCGCACTCTAAAGTATCAGGACTTTTGAAGAAAGGTTTTAACAACTTATTTTACAAAATTTCTGATAACGCTGTCAAACAATGCTTTTCCATCTGTATTTGACAACTCTATATCTGAACATCTTTCAGGGTGAGGCATCATACCAAATACATTCTTACCTTTGTTAGTAACACCAGCAATGTTAAGAACGCTACCATTTGGATTGAATTCATCCTTTATCTCACCTTTTTCATTGCAATAACGGAAAAGAATCTGTTCATTATCTTCCATCTTCTTTAGAGTGTCTTCATATGCGAAGTATCTTCCTTCTCCGTGAGCAATAGGAATCTCTAAAGGCTGACCAACTTTAACATCCTTAGTAAAGATAGTGCTGTTTGTCTGTGGAGTGATGAACTGATTTTTGCAGATAAATTTCTGTGTATTGTTGTGAAGAAGTGTACCTTCAAGCAAACCGCTTTCACACAAAATCTGAAAACCATTGCAGACACCTAAAAGGTAGCCACCTTTTTCTGCAAACTTCTTAACTTCGCTCATAATAGGAGAAAGAGATGCAATAGCTCCACTACGAAGATAATCTCCGTATGAAAAACCACCAGGAAGGACAATCATATCACATCCTTGTAAATCTCTTTCCTTATGCCATAGAGGCACTACTTCCTGTCCTTCTATATTACGAAGAACGTATATCATATCGTGGTCACAATTTGAACCAGGGAAAACTACAACTCCAAATTTCATATTCAGTTATTTTTTTGAAATGCTTTGCAAAAATACAAAAACTATTGCAAATTATTGCAAGCTTACACAATTTTTTACCAATTTATTTCCAAAATACCATGTTCTCGTAGGTAATTATTGGCTTTTGAAAAGTGTTTATTACCAAAGAAACCTCTATAAGCAGACAAAGGAGAAGGGTGTGGAGATGTAAGTATAAGATGTTTTGTCCTATCTATAAGCGCAGATTTTTTTATTGCGTATGCTCCCCACAACAGAAAGACAACATTTTCTCTTTTTTCACTAACAATCTTTATTACTGCATCGGTAAATGTTTCCCATCCCCTGCCTTGATGAGAACCTGCCAGATGTGCTTGTACTGTTAATGTTGCATTCAAAAGTAAAACGCCTTGTCTTGCCCATCGAGTAAGGTCTCCACTTTGTGGAATCTCTATTCCTAAATCATCGTGCAATTCTTTGTAAATATTGTTCAAAGAAGGTGGAATAGCCACATCATCTGGAACAGAAAAACACAATCCCTGTGCTTGGCCTTCCTCATGATAAGGGTCTTGTCCTATGATTACAAGTTTTACATTATCAAATGGACAAAGGTTAAACGCATTGAAAATATTTGCTCCTTTAGGATAAACTTTTGTAGTCTTATAAGCATTTCGTACAAAGTCCACAAGAGAAGCAAAATATTCTTTATCAAATTCTTCTTGCAAAACTTTCTTCCAACTTTCCTCTATCTTGACTTCCATAATATTTTAATGTAGTGTTAGAATTAAAAATTCAGTTTTCAAAACTACAACTTTTTTCCCTAATAACATAATTTCTACTTTAATTTATTTCCAAGAAGAAAAAAAGAACCATACAATTAAATCATATGGTTCTTTACTTTTCTTTTCTCTTCTCTATTCCTTAACAATCTTCTTCGTATGATTTCCTTCCGAAGTTCTTATAGAAACAAGATACGTTCCTTTCTCCAAATCCGATATTGGAATAGTAACTTTCTTACCCTTTACCTTCAAACTTTTTTGTGTTATTCCAAGTATATTCTTTATCTCTATACTTTCCAACTCTGTTGCACTCTCAATAGTTATCTTATCTTTTGCAGGATTAGGAAATATGTTTATTTGTTTTTCTCTTTCCTGTATTTCATTCAAAGCAGTATTCTGTGCATTCCATGTAGCCCAGTCAAATGCTGTGTCTATCTTTGG
>JAGHSX010000033.1 GCA_018065645.1 Candidatus Scybalousia scybalohippi | reverse complement strand
TGCTTATTGTTTAAATGTATCAACTGGAGTTGTGAATTGCTTTGAATTTATTAACTTTGCACGTTCTTTAACAATTGAGAGTATTCTTTCTGGTCATTACGGAACGTTGTGAATTGCTTTGAATTTATTAACTTTGCACGTTCTTTAACAATGATGCTTATTGTTTAAATGTATCAACTGGAGTTGTGAATTGCTTTGAATTTATTAACTTTGCACGTTCTTTAACAATTGAAAGTATTCTTGCTGGTCATTACGGAACGTTGTGAATTGCTTTGAATTTATTAACTTTGCACGTTCTTTAACAATAATCTCTAGTTATAAACGTCTCTGGCAAAGGTTGTGAATTGCTTTGAATTTATTAACTTTGCACGTTCTTTAACAATTATTTATTAGCAAATTCATAAGATTCTATTGTTGTGAATTGCTTTGAATTTATTAACTTTGCACGTTCTTTAACAATAACAGAGTGTTTAATTGCAACAGAGCATGGGTTGTGAATTGCTTTGAATTTATTAACTTTGCACGATCTTTAACAATAACTTTTTGTGCTTGTTGCTCATTTTGACGGTTGTGAATTGCTTTGAATTTATTAACTTTGCACGTTCTTTAACAATCAAGACCAGTATATGAAAAAGTTTCGCCAGGTTGTGAATTGCTTTGAATTTATTAACTTTGCACGTTCTTTAACAATTAAAAAAAAGAGGAAACGTTTGTTTCCTCGTTGTGAATTGCTTTGAATTTATTAACTTTGCACGTTCTTTAACAATAGAGGATGTGCAAAGTTTTTGTTTTACAAGATATTACAACAATGTATTAGAAAAAGAAAAATAAAGATTTTGAAGAAAAGATTTCAAAACAATAAGCATTAAAACAATTCTAATTGTTGTCCTATTTCTGGAGTTGCTTCTTCTTTTTTGCCATAAAACAATTCCATATTTGCAAATTGTTTGTCGGTAATACACATTATACCTATATGTCCTTTTTCTGGTAGAAATCTTTTTACTCTGTTTATGTGTACATCTGCTGTTTCTTTGCTAGGGCAATGTCTTAGGTAGATAGAAAACTGAAACATAGAAAAACCATCTTTCAAAAGATTTTTCCTAAAGTCTGTATAAATTTTTCTATCTCGCTTTGTTTCTGTTGGCAAGTCAAAGAAAATAAGTATCCACATAATTCTGTAGGCGTTGTATCTGGAACTATTCATAATACTTAGGATATTTTATCTTTCTTCTGCTTCCCTCGAAACATTGTGATAAAGATGAAGCTGTATCTTGCAAAGCTATCTGCAAAGGTCGTGTGATCTTATCTATCTTCACATCTATCACACTTATTCCCAATAAAGATGCTTTTATCTCCTTTGTTAGTTCTTCCTGTTCTGGATATTTTCTTATGGTTTCCAAAACTATCATATCTGCAAAAGGTCGGTAAGGCTCCATAATATCATCTGCAAGACAATAAGCATTGTATCTGTTTTTGTGGTGTATGCCCAGAGTAGGCAAAAGACCAGAAGCTACAAGACTGCGAGCTGTTATAGCTCTAAGGATAGCATAAGCATAGTTGAAGAAATTGTTTGGATATTCACCAAAACGTTCCCTCTTGAAATTGTCGTGAGACTGCAAAAGATTTTCCCAATAGTACGCTGCCGCCCTTGCCTCATAGTTGGTCGTGTCTCCGCTAAGTACACTTTTAGACCAATACATCATATTCTCTATTGGCTTTTCTGTAAACTTATGCAAGACCATTGCCTGATTATATATCTTGGATTGAATAGTCTGTTGCCACAGGTTTTTCTTCAAAGATTCAGAGGCTTCTATCTGTGCTCTAAACCTTTCACTTTGCAAAGTATTGCTCTCCAAGACTAGCTGTAAGCCTATTGGGTGATGTCTGTTGTCACAAGTAATAAGAGCAACATTATTTTCCAATAGTTTATACAATATTGTCTGGGTAAGTGTTATCTGGCTATTGTCCAATATTACTACTCCTATGTCTTCTATAGGAATGGTGTTGACTTTTTCTTCTTGCTTTATTACTAATTGCTCTAGTTTTGTGCTTATGTAGGCAGGATTACCAAGATAGATAATACGTTTAATCATCGTACATAAAGTATTGGTTAATACAATATATACGATGATTAAAAATATTTTGTTTCTTTCTGTCTTTTACAGGAATCTTATTTCGCCCAAAGGGGTAACAACAAAATCTTTACCTTCTACAAGAAGATTCAATGCTGATAATGTTTGTCTAATAACTATCGGAAGATTATTATAATCATTTATGGATAAGCCCTTGATATCTTTATCATTTCCATCTTTTCCAGAATACAGGTGACTAAGAAGTCTTACTCTTCCATCTTTTTCCGCACCTTTAAATATATATAATCTAGTTTGCAACTTAGCTAAAATTTTATCTTTTGACTCACTCTTACTTAATACAATAACCTTTAATCCATCTCTTAAAGTATAATCTAATTTTAATTTACCCACACCTTTTTTGTCTAATATAACTTTAGGAATCTTTATAAGCTCTTTGCCAATATTGTTAATTTCTTTTTGTTGTGCTAGTTCTTTTCTTGTCCATACAATATATTCTGTTTTTTTGTTTCCTGTATATTTTGAAATACCATAAATACCAGCCTTTTCAACATAATATACTTGTTTATACTCATGTCGTGATTTATATGTTTGAGTTTTTATTATTGTAGGATTTTTGGAAGATACTTTGCATCTTATGTGGCGTATTCTATTTACCTTTACTCCTTCCTTATTTATCATGTAAATACCTTTTTCGCAAGCATCCTTAAATGATGTATTCTCTGGAAATTGAGATCTCATCATTGCAATAAGTTCTTTGTTTACAATAGCCTTACTTAAGTCATCCCACGATTTAAAACCAGGATCACTATCATTTTTCTTGAAGACTAAATCTCTTCTAGTCACATAACTTATTTCTCCATCTAGTTCTATTGCACCATAATATGTTTGTGAATGTAGTTCTCCCCTTATACTATCACCTTGTCTATATAGAGGTTTATTGTTAGAACCTTTTACTATTTTACCTCTTACACGTATTTTCTTTTTACTAGGTGTAAGTGTAACATCTTTACTTTTATGGAATACGACTATGTTTTCTTTTATGGTATCTACTATTCCACTTACTTTATTGCCAATATTAAGACTAGCAATACATTTACATAGTTTCGCATCAACTTCTTGAGTACTTTGTCCAAGTTTCTTTTTATCTAGTTTTTCTCCATATAAGGAAAGTATTTCCTCTCGTTTTGCAGCATATGGAACAACAGTAAGTATAGTAGCATCTATAGCATGGTGGTAATGATTTGTTCTATCTTTCTTTTCATCAGCAGGTTGAATACCTAGCAATTTTCTAAACTCGGCAGTTACTTCTCCTTTTTGTACTTCTACGCTATTGAATGCAGTTTTTAGATACAATACAGCATATTTACTTATAAGATGAGTATCTACAAGATTTCTATTAGTGAAGCCAGAAGTTATTTCAGCTATAGTAAATCCTTTCAACTTGGATTTCCAATAGTCCAACTCCATCTTCCACATATGTTTTTGTCTTATTGCACTATCTTTTGCGTCTTTGGTTGATGCAGACTTTGCTTTACCTTTCCAGAACTCTACTCTCTTTTCCAAATTGTTTATTTTCTCTTTCCATTGTTCTAGTTTTGGCAAAATAGCAGGATAAGTTTTTCCATTGATTACACAATCTTTTTCATAGTTTGGTAATTGTGTTGGTAGAAGATTCTTCTTTATGTATCTATTGTAATATGAATCACATATAGTTTTATTTGCAAGAGAATTATTAAGTGTCTTGCTTTGTGGCAATGTATGTTCTATATCAAATGTAGGACTATCTCCCAATAAGTCAGATAATGAAATAACTCTTCCAGTGTAGATACATTGAAATTTCTGTTCTCTGGCTAATTTGTACTTTTCTAAATCAGCTTTGAATTTATCTTCTTTCTTTGTTTTAATTTTATCATCCAAATAATTGTCTGCCAATAATTTTACTTTCTCTTGTAAATCTTCGCTAGTCACATCATGATTGTATTCAGCAAGTATTTTCTTTATTTCATCATTCTCCTTTTCTTTCTCTTTTTGATAGTTCTCTATCGCCCAACGCATATTACTATCGTTAAGTTGTCTTGCAGTTTCTACTACTATCTTAGTTCTTTCATCTATTATGCCTCGCTTCAGTAAATAGTTTACAAGATTTCTTAGTATATGGAGCATTCTCATAGCCATAGGATTGCGGAAAGAATCTGTACTAGGAGATCCTAGAAGCGTAGCGCTCATCATAGTGCCTTCAAATTCAAAGTTTCCTTTCTTGGCTGGGGAATAGCAGTTAAGGTCTGAATGGTGGTAAAGTTTTTCTACATCTATATTGGTAGAGAAGATTTCTTGAAGATATTTCTTCATAGTATCGCCAATATTTGGCAGAGAAAAATAAGATCTAGATGAAGAATTAAAGAAAGTTTGATAGTATTCTTCTACCATACTTTGTATTTTTTCTTTATTCTCCAGTTCTTTCCAAGTCTTTTCTCCAAAATATAGTTCACACTCTTGCTTTACACTTTCTTTGTCGCTGTCTGTAAGAGCGTAATCATAGTTTTTGTTTGCAAATTGGTCGTGTATTTCCAGAGCTTTGTATTTTGATATAAGATTATTGGCTATGCAGACAATCTTTCGTTGGTAAGATAAATCTTTTATCTTGGTTTTTAATACTTCTGTTATTTGTTTTGAATGATCTTTCCAGTTTTCTTCTCCTATTATTTCTGGAACTTTTGCCAACAAAACTGCATCGGAATAAATAAATCCTTGACCAAGAAATCTATTGATATTTCTTATGGCTTTCAAACTCAACATAGCATAACCAGTAGAAGTTTTTCCCCACATACGATACATATCGTTGGTTTGTTGGTCATCAAATTCCAAAGTATTCTTTACAAAGTCTATAAAACAATCATCATTGTCAAATGTGAAACAAATATGCCATAAGTCTTCCCAATTATATGACACCTGTTTTATCTCACCAGTTTTATTATTGATTTTATTTCTTTTTATCTCTATATTTCTCCAGTCTTCGCCAAAAATTTTATGGAAATAATATGTAAGAGGCGACCCAGATATAGATGTATCTTCTTTGTAGTTGAAAATAGTATTGTTTCCTAATTTTTTCTTCAAGTAATCTTGTATATCTTTAAACTTAAAGTTGCCAACTTTTATGAATTTATCTTTATATAGTTCTTGTTTTAACTCCAAGTCTAAAGGTTTTGCTATATCCTTTTCGCAAGTTTTGTACTTGATATTATTTATAAATGTCCATGCTCTAAAATATTCAAAGTCTGGATGAGATTGAGGACATCTGGTTTTTGTTGGTTCAAGTGTACATTTTCCCACAGATCCTTTTTGTGAGCGTAGAGGTCTTTGGAAAAAGATTGCTTGTATTACTTGTTTGTATAGAGTTGAATCATTGCTAAGTTGTTCCTGAAAATCAAAAATATAATCAACTTCATCTCTATACTGAGCCCTTACAGCTTGGTAATCTTTTCTTACTCGTATACCTTCTTGTGTAAGGAAATAGAATGCAGAGCCAATAGTTTTTACTTCTTGTTTTTGGTTGATTTTTTCTTCCATATATTCAAGAAGTTGTTTTGCTTTCTTTTCTTCGGATTTTTTTAGTTTTGCGTTAGCGTTTAGTTCCAGATTATCTTCCTCTTGCGTGGCAATAGTTTCCCCCTTACTGCTTCTAAAACCTCTTCTCTGTGCAATATGATACAAGGCTCTTCCAAGCATATATCTGTTTTCTTTCTTGTCGAGATCCAATTGCTCAGTCGCCAAAATATGCCTTATCTCGTATGGGTTTGTATAATCTGGTTTTTTATCGTTGTCGAAATCCAGTCTTACCCATTGTTCAAATTCTTCACAATCTACAGGATATTCTCTCTTTAGCCCTTTTGATTTATCGTACTTTCTCCATCTATCCAAATCATCTATAGACAATGGACATAAGCCATTGTTTATTAAAACTTCCAATGTTGCCCATATTCTGTATTTACGAGATTGATATAATCTTCTAGTAGAACGGAATCCTGTCCTTTGAGCTGCAAAAGAAAATTCTCCAGATTTACCTTCGCCGACACCTTTTTCAAATCTTGTAACTCCATAATATAGTAATTGCTCTTGTAAAGTGTTTCCTGCGGTGGTCTCTCTTACTGCCCAACCTATAGAATTTGAGCCTAAGTCTAATCCTAAAATTGTTGCCATTTTATATATTTCTTTTATTTTTTATTTTTCAGTTTAAAAAAAAGTTGTACCTTTGCAGTCAAATAATTCAAAGCTTTTCACAATAAGGCTATAAGCCGAAGAATTATCTTAATTCCTGCGTACTCCGTGGGATTTTTTTTGTCTTGCAAATTTACAAAACTTTTTCTATATCTATTGATTAAAGTCTATAAAACAAGGCTTGCAACTAATGTTTCTTAATCAATAAGTAGCCCTTCGTTTTGTCTTTTCATTTTGGGAAAGCCTTCTTGTTCTGCGTATTTGTTGTACAGATATTCCAATGGATGATCTGTTGATTCGTTTAGTTCTTCTTCCAATGCTAAGGCTTTGTCTAAGAGAGAGGAGAATATTCTCTGCTCAGATTCTGGGATAGACATAAATCCTGTTTCGTTGCGCATATATTTTTTCAACATGGCAAATTCCTCTGGGGATAAATTTATCTTCTTCATTTTGCTATTGTTTATTTGTATTTAAGTTTTCGTATGCAAAAATACGATAGCATTACGACTTCTATGTTCGTATTGAAAAATATTTTCAAAGAAAAATAGCAACACAAAAGCAAGTGATTTTCCAGCAAAAAGACTTGCTAAAAAAACATCAAATAAAAATTTTCTAAAACGAAGAGTTAGAAAAATAAAACGAAGAGTTACGCCAGCGAAACGAAGAGTTATTTCTCTATTGTTTTTTGTTTGCGTTTTGCTTCGTTGTAGTAGATGAAAGCAACTATTGCCAATAACGCCAATCCTGCAAGCAGGTAGGAGGAAAGGGTTGGATTTTCGTTATTCTCTTCCAACAAGAATTTTATGTTGAAGAAATATGCTGTCACAATCAATCCATTATTGAAAAAGTGTGCAGAGATGTTCACCCAGATGTTGTTGGAATAGTGGTAAAGAATACCAAGAACAAAGCCAAGCACGGCTCTGGGAATGAAGTTGGCAAAATCGCCATGAAATATGGAGAAAATACAAGAAGCAAGTATTATTCCTACCCAAGCATTTCTACTCCAGCTGATAAAGATCTTCTGCAGACCAGCTCTAAAGAACCATTCCTCACAGATAGCAGGAGTGAGGGCAATGACAATCATCATTACAAAATAGTTGGATAGATTTTTGTTTTCCAGACATTTTTCTATGAATTCATTATTGGCATCAGGAGTTGAGAAAAGAGAAATAAGAAAATTGCTTAGAAGAATGAGAACTATTGCAATAATGAAATCTTTGACTGGAGATTTTTGGTTGAATGTTTTTATGTTGAGACTTTTGTCCTCAAAGATTATGTTGTAGATAAACATAGGCAAGGCAAACATTCCTATGGTGGTAATGCCTTGAATTATCAGCAAAGAGGAGGTTGAACTCGTATCTATGTTTAAGCCAAATAAAACATTAAAAGCTATTATGGCAATGAAAACCATTACCATAATAGCTAATAATCCTAAACACTTTACAAGAGGTTTAGAATCTTTATTGAAAAGCATAAATAATTATTTTTTAGTATTCTTCGTCATCAAAGAAGAAATCTTCCTTGGTAGGATAATCTGGCCAAAGATCTTCTATAGAATCGTAAGTGTCGCCTTCGTCTTCTATTTCCAACAGATTTTCTACAACCTCAGCAGGAGCTCCACTTCTTGTTGCATAATCTATCAATTCTTCTTTTGTTGCTGGCCATGGTGCATCTTCAAGGTGAGACGCTAATTCTAAACTCCAATACATAATTATTTTATACTATTTTGTTTATACAATATTTTTCTTCGTCAAGGGAAAATTATTTTTTACTTGATTCCCAATATTTTTCTTTTCTGTGTTTTGAAAACATAACGTAACGTGCTAAAACAAAGAAATAGTCTGATAAACGATTCAAATATTTCAATACATTTTCATCAAGTCCATACTTGTCTGCACTTTCTACACATAATCTTTCACATTTTCTGCAAGTAGTTCTAGCAATATGCATAAGGCATGCAGTCTGGCTTGATGATGGTATGATAAAGTTTTTCAAAGCAGGAAGGATTTCATTCATCGCATCTATCTTTCTTTCCAGAAACATAATGTCTGCGTCGTGAATGTTGTCCATTCTTTCCAATATGTCTTTATCTTCACATGCTACTATACTTTCACAAATGAATAGTTTGTCTTGTATGATAGATATTTCAGTTTTTTTGTCTGAATCTTTCATATTGCAAGAAATGTAACCCAAAAGAGAAACCAATTCATCTATTTCTCCATAGGCTTGCACTCTTATATCATATTTCTTGACTCTGGTACCACCTACTAGGGATGTTGTGCCATCATCTCCTTTTCTTGTGTAAGTCATGATTATTTATCTCTTTAAGCTCTTAATCTTCTATTTTTTTAACTATTTCTTATAGAGGTCTTACGTTTTCTACAGATTTTATTTCAGGAATAGCATCTTGAATAGCTAGTTGAACATTTTGTTTCAAAGTTACCATAGCGTGAGGACAAGAACCACAATGTCCTTGAAGTTCTACGTTAACTACATAATCATCTGTCAAGGAAACAAAAGCAATATCTCCACCATCTTCTTGTAGGTAAGGACGAATCTGTTCTACTGCACTTTTTACTTTAGCTTCCAATATTTGTCTTTCTTCTGCTGTCATTTCTATTTATAGTTTTTTAGTGTTTTACAAATGTATATTTAGTTTAATCTTGCAACAACTTTGTCAGCTAGTTCAAGGAATGCCTTGCATTCTACGCTGTCTGGATTTGCTGCAACAGGAGTTCCTTTATCGTTTGCTTCAGATATTGAGCAAGAAATAGGAATTTGTCCTAAGAAATTAACTTTCAATTCTTCAGCCAATTTCATGCCACCATCTTTTCCGAAGATGTAATATTTGTTGTTAGGCAATTCTTCTGGAGTGAAATAAGCCATATTTTCTACCAATCCCAAAGTAGGAACTGCTATTTGGTCATCTTCAAACATGTTTATAGCTCTTCTAACGTCAGCAACAGCCAATTGTTGTGGAGTACAAACGAAAATAGAACCACTTGGGTGGAATGTCTGAACTAAAGTCAACTGAATGTCACCTGTTCCAGGAGGCATGTCAAGGATAAGGAAGTCTAGTTCTCCCCAGTATGTTTCGCTCAATAATTGTGTCAAAGCATTGGAAGCCATAGGTCCTCTCCAAATAAGAGGAGACTGTGTGTCAACCATAAAACCTATAGACATAAGTTTTACTCCCAGTCTTTCCACAGGAAGCATCAACTCTCTGCCTTCTACGTTTGTTGCAAGTATTTCAGCTTTGTTTATATTGAAAAGAGTTGGTAGAGATGGACCATAAACGTCTGCATCTGCAAGACCAACTTTATAACCTTTAGCTGCTAAAGCTATTGCAAGGTTTGCTGCTACTGTGCTCTTACCAACGCCACCTTTACCACTACCAACAGCGATTATGTGTTTGATAGAGCCCATTGTCATTTTTATAGCTGCTTGTCTTGCTTCTTCTTGTTTTTTTCTTTCTTCAAATGGATTCATTATCTTATTTCTTTTTTTCTAAAAATAACCAACTGCACGCCCCTCCCAAAAGATTTGCAAAGATACTCATTAAAAACGAATAAAGCAAAGATTTGTTTTAAAGAAAAGAAAAAACAAATAATTTGTGTGACTTTTTGTAATTTTGCAAGAAGAACGCTAACAATTGGGTTTAGTATGAAAGTAATAGAAAATAAGATACTGCCACCAAAGGGTTTTGTTGCTATAAATCTGTTTACTATAATATTAACAAGAGATAAGAGAGAATTGACCAAGGAACTTCTTCTGCATGAGAGAATACATTCAAGGCAGATGCTTGAGATGTTGTTCTTGTTTGTGTATCTATGGTATGTTGTGGAGTTTGCTTTCCGCCTTATACAGTATCGCAACTGGCAAAAAGCGTATAGAAATATTTCATTTGAGAGAGAAGCCTACAAAAATCAAAACAATTCCTCTTACCTTAAAGAACGAAAACTTTTCGCTTGGGTAAAATATCTCTAAGAGAAATTATAACTCTTCGTTCTGTTTTCTTATTCGTAAATCAAGTCTATAATATCTTGAATCACACTATTGTCACAAGAAGGTTTGCTTAATGTGGATGCTCCAGTGAGTATTTCTTTTGCTTGGTCTATAATATTTAAATCAAGAGCGTCAGTTGCTATTTGCAGATTATTTATTTTGTTTTCCTGTTGGTTGATATCCAGACTGATTTCTACAAGTCCCCAGTCAAATTGTCTGCTTTTTTGAGAAACAAAATTTCTCCACTTTCCAAATATCCATTCTTCTGAGGCAAACTCGTTGAAAATGTTTTGTACTTCTGGTTTTTCCAAAAGGGAGTCAAAAGAAGTTTCTACGGCTTTTCCATTGTAAACTTTTTCAAAAGCCTTTATCATTAGAGGAACAATGTTTTCGCTGGTTACGTCTGCTAGCTCGTTAAGGTTTACTACTCTGGATTGAACGCTTTTTACTCCGTGTTTTTGCAGTTTGCTTGGCTTTACCAATAAGTATTTCTTCATGTCTTCCACATTTCCTTTTATGAGAATTGTTCCGTGGTGAAGATATTGGTATTTTGCTTTAGAGAAAGCGTTGCCAGAAAATTTTCTTCCTTCACACAATAAGTCATTTCTACCAGAAACCTCAACGGTTAATCCATATTGGCGTACTGCTTCCTGTAGGACAGAGAATTGCTTGTTTAGATCGTACAAATCCTTTGGTACAATGAATGAAAAATTTATGTTTCCATCGTCGTGATAAACTGCTCCACCACCAGTCTTTCTTCTCATAAGATAACCATTGTCTTGTAGCAAGGAGGAAACATTGCACTCAGAAAAAGGATTCTGGTTTTGTCCAATGACAACAGTCTTATGGTTCTTCCAGAGATACATTGTTATTACTTCGCTTTCTGCCAATGACAGAAGATAATTTTCAACAGCTATGTTTTTATAAGGATTTGTTTGATTGCTGATAACTATTTGAAGTTTCATAGTAAAATCTATTGTTTATAATTTTTTAGTATCTCTTTGAATTGTTAAAATGTAGTTTTCTTGCCTCGTTTTCGCTGATAGGATGACAATGCTCAATGTATTTGGAAAGAATTTCTGCTACTTTTATATAACCCATTCCTGTAAGATAATTGTTGTAATTGTTGAAGTAAATAGGGTTTATGTTTCCATGGCTGTTTGATAGGGGAGTGTTGATGTTTATGAAGGACACATTGTCTGTTTCTTTAGCAAAATCTTTTAGCCAGGAATTGAATTCTTTTATGTGTTCGTTGCAAGCATTCATATTTGTCGGCATAAGACTAAGGACAAAAATACGAGTCTTTGGAGCTTTTGTTTTGATGTTTTGAATAAGTTCTTTGTATTCTCGTTTTGCTTTTTCTATTTCTCCGCTATTTACTGTGTTTGTTCCTGTATAGACAAGGATTCTTCTTGGAGAAACTTTGTTGTGAGAAAATGTAGCATTCACGTTTGCATTTACAACGGGGATAATATCTCCACTTGTTCCTTCATAACCCCATCCTGTACCACGATTTTTAATGTTTGGATTACCCAGAAGTTCTTGCCACTCGCCATTCTTTACCATTTCATCTCCGAAAAACAGGATGTCATTTGGGTTGACAGGTAAGACGCTGAAGTATGTAGAACGCATTCCGTGACTGCCTGTGTTTTGAGCGTAGGTCTGCAGTTGTAATGTGTTTTGAGGATAAGAGATTTGTATGTCTTTGCCCAAGTATTGCTTTATTGTTTCACACCAGATCTGGTAAGAGGCTGCTGTAAGGTGTAGTTTGTCGCAACTATAATCGTTGCTGTTTGGATTGTCTATCTTGCCAATAAGTTTTGTGTACAAGTCTATGTAAGTTACACTTGGATATTTTGCCAACATTCTTTGTATTGCTTCGTTTGCTCCAGTTATGCGTGCAAGGTTTCTGTTGTTGGTGGAAGGAAGTATGCTTTCAATGTAGATTTCAGTCCTAGGGCTCCTTCTTTGCATGTATTTTATTGTTTCTTCGATGTTGTCGACTATCTCCTTGTCGGTGCTGGTGTTGAAGTCATTTGTTCCTATCATCAGAAAGACTTTTGCAGGTTTTCCATGAATATAACTTTCTGCATTTGCAAGTATTTCAGAACTGAGAGCTCCGCTGTTGCCTCTATTTATTATGCGAGAATCGTTTCCGAAAGCTTCTGTCCAGCAATGCATGTCTGTAATGGAATTGCCAACGAAAACTATGCTGTTTTCATTCATAGGCAACACCTTGAATGTGTCGAAACGATGTTTGCGAAACGGCTCATCTGCCAACAGATTTCCAAAAACAAATAAGGAAATGAATAAAACGAAGAAATACTTTTTCATAATGCTATTCGTATAAGTTGTTTGTTATTTCGGAAATGCTCAAAGATGTGAATACCATGCTGTAAATGGCAGGACCTTCTTCATAGAAAAATGCTATTCTTCCGTTTTCCTGTAGGCACATGGTGCTGTAGGCTGAAAGAGTATTGCTTACCTGTAAACCTTCTGTCCAGTCAGATGCCAGAACTATAGGATCGTTTACTCCGTTGGTTTGATAAGAATCTTGATTTGTTATGTCTTTAAACCATATCTCTACATTCTTTCGTTCTTTGCCCTTTGGAATACTTTGTAAAACCAGAGTTGCTTTGGAACCGTCACTTACTTTCTTTGCATTTACTACCAGGATTTCTCCGTTGCAACTGTTTTCCTTTACAGCTATTCCTCCTTGCAAGTTGTAGCTTATAGCTTCTTTTCCCCAGTGTCCTGTAGTGAAATCATTGTTGTCAAATGTGAAGATGTTGAATGTTCTTCCTCCCCAAGCTCTACCAGAAAGAATGATGCTTCCGTCTGACAATTCTTCAACCTTAGGCTCGTCGCTATTTGGAGAAGCTTGTATAGATGCATCTCCTCCAAGAATGTTCCAGGTGTGTCCCATGTCGTCAGAGAATACAACATACGCTCCTTTTAGTCCTAATCCTCTTACCAGCATTGCAGAGTATAGTCGGTAAAACTTTCCTTTTTTAACTATTCTGCTTTGATGAATCTTTCCACTGCCAAAGAAACCTGCAAATGCGCAAATAGAACTATCTCGTTTTTCAAACATCCCATAATTTCCTGCTTTGTCTTTACCCCAAAACTGAGATGTTATATCTTCTGGAGTGCTCCATGTCTTGCCATTGTCTTTGCTGAACTGAGCTGAAATAAATGGTCTGATGCTTGCATTAGCCCAAGGGTAAGGCTCTTTTCCGCTTACGGTTATAAGTACCATGTTTTTGCTTTCTCTGTCAGCTGCTATTGCAGGGTCTCCAAACGCAGCTCCAAAGACGTTTTTCTCGCCACCAAATCCATCTGCAATAACTCTTTCTTTGCTCCATGTTTTGCCATTATCCTTGCTTATCCTTAGTAGTTGGTCAACCTCCCCAAAACCAACATCACTATGACAAATGCGATAATCATAAACGGCTATCAAATCTCCATTTTTTGCCTTGGCAATGGCAGGAATTCTGTGCCAGCTGTTTGTTGTGTCATTGGCAAGATACTGGCGATTTATTCCTTGTGTAAAACCCTCTGTTACAAATAGTAAACAATAAAGAAGTGTAAGTGTCCTAAGTATGTATTTCATTGTCCTCTCGAATAGAATTTTCTTCTACAAAGATACGATATTTTTGGGAAATAATGGGTATGAAAAGCAATATTTTTTTGCAATAATTTGCCTATATTTTTTACGCCTAATCGGGAGTGCGCCTCGCACCTGTCATTAGTCAATAGTCATTAGTGGTCATTAAGATTTTTTAGGGGAAAATCCAGTCATTAAGAGATAATAAAATATAAGTTTTTAATTATTATTATATTATAAAAAAAAGCCGTGTGTGTTTTTCTTAATGACTGAAGGTGACTAATGACTAATGACTGAATCTCTTGCTTTCTTTTCTATGCTAAAGTGTTTATTCTTTGTAAATTATATGTAAAATGATTAAAGAAAATCGTGTTAAAAATGGTGTAAAAGACGCAGCACGCCACGTCTCTACCATGTCTTTTTACCCTCAAAAATCACGAAAAATCCACGAAAATTTTACAAAAACATAAGAAAAACGCCTAATTTTTTAATTTTTTCTTCAAAAAT
>JAGHSX010000172.1 GCA_018065645.1 Candidatus Scybalousia scybalohippi | reverse complement strand
AAATATTTTTAGAAAAATTTTCTCAAAGTGGAATATTGTGAAAGATGTGCTATCATATTTGAAGAATCAACTATGAGAAAAGACTAAAATAGATAATGCTTTGCTGTGAAAATTAAAATATCGTTTGCGATATTAAAATAAATGTTATATCTTTGCAATTTGAAAATAATAGTGGTTATTAAATGTTTATAGAATAATTTGAATTTAATCGCATACGATAGTATATGAATCTATATGATATAACTGTTATAGGAAGAGAAGACAATAAAGATGTCGAAATTCAGTTGGGAGAATACAAAAACAAAGTCTTACTTATAGTAAATACGGCAACGGCCTGTGGTCTTACGCCTCAATATGAAGCGTTGGAATTTCTTTATCGTAAGTATCAGTCACAAGGTTTTGTTGTTCTTGACTTTCCTTGCAATCAATTTAAAGAACAGGCAAAAGGAAGTGATGAAGAAATTGGTGCATTTTGTTCTCTTAAGTATGATACTACATTTCCACGTTTTAAGAAGATTGAGGTAAATGGAGAAAATGAATCTCCATTATATACTTTTTTGAAAAATGCTAAAACGAAAGGAGAAGGAAGGGGAAGTTGGTTAATGAATATGTTGATAAATTTCTTTTCTCATCTTAATGGAAAGAGTGTAAAAGATAGTGATATAAAGTGGAATTTTGAAAAATTTCTTATAGATCGCAAAGGTAATGTAGTGAGGAGATTTTCTCCAACTGTTAAGCCAGAACAGCTAGAAGTCTATATACAGCAACTATTGAAAGATTAGTAGAACGAAATGAAAGAGCGTATTCAAAATTTTCTTCACAGATTTTCCTTTCGTACAGGGATCATTATATTGCTAATATGTATTCCGTTCTATATTATATCCTTTGCACAGATGGCTTTGCCTATAAGCGTGTCTATGAAAGGTGTGCTTTGGGTAGTTTTCTTTGGGGTGGCAAAAACTTTTCAGTATGGAGGGCTGACAATTATTGGTGTGGAAGGAGCGAAAAGAATAAAAGATTGGTGGAAATCAAAATGCAATAATAAACTATTAACAAAAAAATAAATCATTATGGCAAAAGAAAAACCATGCGCAAACTGTAAAATGCGAGCAAAGTATGACAAAGATCCAAAATCATTAGCAGGCCGTTTCTGGCGTTGGCACATTAACTTCTGTCCAGGATGGAAGGGTTTCATGAAATCACTTTCAGAGAAGGATCGTGAAGAAATGAAAAAGAAGTATAATCTTAGTAAGTAATAGAAACTAATGACATACAATCAGTTGAAACTTGATAATCAGTTGTGCTTCCGTCTTTATACGGCTGCACGACTGATTACTTCGTCCTACACACCTTACTTTAAAAAGTTTAATATAACGTATCCTCAATATCTTGTTCTTATGCTGTTGTGGGAGAAAGATAATTGCATAATAAGTGAAATTACCGAGAGACTTCACTTGGAAACAAATACCATTACTCCGTTATTACAGCGTATGGAGAAACAGGGCTTAATCCTTAGACAGAAAAGTGAAGTAGATAATAGACGACGTATAGTTTCTCTTACATCAAAAGGTAAGCGTTTAGAAGAGCAGATGAAAGAAATTCCAAATTGTCTGGCTCGTGAAATTGTCGATAATGGAATGAATGTAGAAGAGCTGCAAAACATGATTCCGTTACTGGATAAATTCATACTTACAATAAAAGAAAAGTAGAAAAGAATATTGAAATAAGATTTCAAAAATAAAGTTTTTTTTAATCTTTATTTGATGCCCTTAAGCTAAAATGAAGACTTAATACTTTGCAAGTCCGATTTGCAGCACTTGCAAGTCCGACTTGCAGAAAAAAAACTCTTCGTTTTAGAAACGTAACATTTGATGTTTTTTTAGGATAAAATAAAAAGAGCCAAGCTTAAGTCTGGCTCTTTTTTCATTATGATAATCTTGCTGATTATTTCTTTTCGCAGCAAAGTTCTGTAAGAACTCCCAAAGTTGATTTTGGGTGAAGGAAACCTATTTGAAGATCTTCTGCTCCTCTACGTGCTTGTTTGTCTATAAGACGTACTTCTTTTGCTTCTGCATCTTTAAGAGCTTGGTCTGTATCTTCTACTTTGAATGCTACGTGGTGAACGCCTGCACCTTTCTTTTCGATAAACTTAGCGATAGTACTTTCTTCGCTTGTAGCTTCCAATAATTCTATTTTAACTTCTCCTATGCGGAAGAAAGCTGTTTTTACTTTTTGGTCTGCTACTTCTTCGATATTGTAGCATTTTAAACCCATTACATTTTCCCAATATTTTATTGCTTCGTCAAGATTTTCAACAGCAATACCAATGTGTTCAATTTTTGTTGGTGTCATAATCGTAATTTTTTATTTAGTTGTTTTACTGATTTTTTTGTTTTATATATTTTTTGTTTAGATTCTATTTGAATTATTTGTATGTTTTACTTTAGACGTTTTGCACTATAGACAACACTTTCCAATTGCATCAATAAGTCACGTTTTGGTTTGTTTGGATTGTAAAGGAAACAATCTATCATTACCAATTCGTTGCTTGTAGGATTTTTGAATATGTAGTTCACAAAAGGACCTGCCATAAAGTCTCCAAACAAGCGCCATTGTCCACGGCTTTCCAGCATCGCAAAGTCTCCCATTTGTACAGAGTCTCTAATGATGTCCATTCTTGTTTCTGTTCCCATATAAGATCCTTTCATAGGGCCAGGAATAAAAGCTTTACCCAAGGAATCTCTAAGGTCTATGATTTTTTTCTCAAGAAGAAGTTCGTTTGAAGTGAAAGGTTTTTTGTAAATCATTATATCGAAACTCTCTTTCTGGGTTTCTTTTCTAATCCAGAAGAAATTTTTCTCTTGTTTTGCGATGTAGAAATCAGCAGACATTACCATAGAGAAAGAGAAAGTCTTTTTTATTGCTTCAGTTATTTTAGTGTTTTCATCACGCTTGTAAGCGTTGTACATTCTGCGGTGTTCGTTGTCACGATAATGATAACGAATAGTTTTAGCGTATCTTGACAATAAAGAGTAAATGCTGTCCATATTGTCTGCCTTTATCTCAAAGATTGCTTGAGGATAAACCTTGGAATCTATAGACTGACGGATAGTATTTGGGTTGCCAGCACGTTTGTCAATTATCAATATGTTTCTGTGCTTTGGAAACATTTCTGAATTTGTAAATGCTGAAGGTGTAAGATGTGCTACGTCAAACCAGGGCTCTGGTTGAGGCAATCCATCACAAGCTTTTTCAAACAATTGATGAATACTGTCAAGTAAAGCTCCTTTGTAAAGACTGTCTGGTGTAACAATTATCATCTCTAAAGTCTTGCCTCCAGAAGATGGAAGCCCATTAGTCAAAGCATCTCTTTCACTCTGCTTGTGAGAGCAAGAACTTAAAATAAGTACAAATGCAAAAGCACTTGCAAAGAATATTTTTTTCAACATAATTCTATTTTTATTTTCGTTTTTATGTAATAAATGGTCTTGCAAAGATAAGAAAAAAAACTTTTCCTAGCCTTTTTCTTTCCTTTTTTTACTAATAGACTCTAAGCGTTTGCAAGAACGGAAAACTTTTCTTATCTTTGCAAATTCTAAATATATAAGGAAGAAGAAACGATGCTAGACAAATTAGAAGCGATAAATAAGAAATATCTGGAAATTCAGGAGAAAATTCAGGACCCTGAAATAGTAAATGATATGAAGAACTATGTCAAGCTTAATAAGGAATACAAAGACCTTGAGCCTGTCATAGAAGCTTATCACAAATACAAAGACGTTGTTTCCAATATTGAAAATGCAAAGCAGGTATTGGAAACAGAAAAAGATGAAGACTTTAGGGAAATGGCCAAGGAAGAATTGAATGAATTGGCTGTTGAGAAGGAAAAGATGGAAGATGAAATTCGTATTATGCTTATCCCTAAAGACCCAACAGATGACAAGAATGCAATCTTTGAAATACGTGCAGGAACTGGTGGAGATGAAGCAAGTATCTTTGCTGGAGACCTTTATCGTATGTATACAAAATATTTTGAAAAACGTGGTTGGAAGGTTGAACTTGTGGACTACACAGCAGGTACTGCAGGTGGTTACAAAGAAATTGTTGTAAACGTAAGCGGAAAAGATGGTGTGTATGGACAGATGAAGTATGAAAGTGGAGTACATCGTGTACAACGTGTGCCACAAACTGAAACTCAAGGTAGAGTTCATACTTCTGCAGCCAGCGTTGTTGTACTGCCAGAGGCAGAAGAATTTGATGTAGACTTGAAGATGAGTGATATTAGAAAAGATATTTTCTGTGCTTCAGGTCCTGGTGGACAAAGTGTAAACACAACTTACTCTGCTATTCGTTTGACTCACATTCCTACAGGTATTGTAGTTTCTTGCCAGGATCAGAAATCTCAGGTTAAGAACTTGGAAAAAGCTATGACAGTATTGCGTACTCGTTTATTTGAAAGAGAGTATTCAAAATATCTTGATGGTATTGCTGCCAAGAGAAAGACTATGGTTTCTACTGGAGATAGAAGTGCTAAGATTAGAACTTACAACTATCCTCAGTCTAGAATTACAGACCATAGAATAAACTTTACTGCATACAATTTGCCAGTGTTTATGGATGGGGATATTCAGGAAATCCTTGATGCATTACAGTTGGCAGAAAATGCGGAAAGATTAAAAGAAAGCATAGAATAGAAAGTAATGAGAAGAATATTGACTTCTGTAATTTGTTGCTTGCTTGCATTATGTGGCGTAGCACAAAACAAATCTTTGAACACAGAGATAGGACAATGGCGTGACCATTTGTCCTATTATTTTACACACAACGTGGATAAGGTAGGCGATAGAGTACTTACAGCCTGTGGATCTTCTTTGTTTTATTTTGACAATAAGACTAAGGAGATGGAAAAACTTTCTAAGGTCAATGGTTTGTCAGATGCTGGTCTGGGCGTTGTAGCTTATGATAGTGTTACAGAGTCAATAATTATTACTTATGAAAATTCAAACATAGACATTGTTCAAAAAGGAAAAGTTTTTAATATTCCAGATATTAAGAGTCGATTCATAGAGGGAAGTAAGGCTATAAACAGTATTAGTTTTTATGATAGCAAGGCTTATCTTTCTTGTGGATTTGGTGTTGTTGTTTTGGATTTGAATAGACACGAGATCTATGACACCTGGTACTTAGGAAACAATTCTTCTGCTATCAGTGTGAATTGTGTTTATGTAAACGATACAGCTATTTTTGCAGGAACTGTGAATGGATTGTTGTATGCTTACAAGAATTCTTCTACATTGGCAGCAAGTGAATCTTGGAAGAGGATAAGACTTGGAGATACAGCCAGTACAAGTTTTCAAAATAGAAATGTAAATTATGTTTTGCCATTGGGAGACAAAATGATTGTGTCTGCTTATGCAGATGATAACAATTCTTCCATCTTGTTTAGGTACAATGGTAAACAAATGGATACGTTAACAACATTCTTTGTTACCAAGATGCGTTCCTTCAAAGAAGGTCTTTTGGTAATAAACTGGTTGGGAATGTCTATCTATGATGAAGATTTTAACCAGGTATTCCATATTTCAGATCAGTGGAATCCTATTCCAAATCTTACTCTAGATATTTATGATGCAATTATAGACGGAGAGGATTTGTGGTTTGCTCATCACTACACAGGTTTGATTCATGTGCCAGACTATAAGAGAAACAATCTTAAAAATACAGAAATCTTTTTCCCAGACGGACCAATGTCTGACCATACTTATGGATTGACTTTTACTCCTAAAGGAAAACTTTACGTTGCTCCTGGAGGAAAAGATATTACAAATGCAAACAAATATCTTGACGGGGATATTTATATCTATGATGGAGCTTGGTGGAGTACAATAGAGAAAAACACTTTCCTAAGCAATTACAATAATAGATTCCTTGACGTATTGAATATGACTGTAGATCCAAATGATGACAATCATATTATGGCGGCGTCTTGGTGGAATGGAGTGTTGGAAGTGAGAAATGACTCTTTGGTAAATATCTATGATGAATCAAATACATTTGGCGTATTAACACCTCACGATGAATCTTATCGTATTGTTGGTGTTCAGTATGATCTTTCAGGTAATTTGCTTATTGGAAATTCTTTGTCAAGCAATGCTCTTGCTTATCAGAACTACAGAGGAGAGTGGGGTAGCTTTCTTACCACAGATTTTTTAGTAGGAGATGCAGATGAATTGGGCGGAATGCTGGAAGATAGATATAATCATTACAAACTTCTTTATACTACAACTAGTAAAATACTTGTTATAAACAATAGTGGCGAAATTCGTTTTATCAATCCAAACAGAGGTTCCTTGCTTGCAACAGATAGATTGAATTGTATGGTTCAAGACAAAGAAGGAGAAATATGGATTGGTACAGAAAAGGGAATAAAAGTTATTTATTCACTTAACGATGCTTTTACTTCAGCAGGACAAACAGCAAACATAGAATGCAACAATATTGTTTATGACGAAGAAGGAATACCTCAATATCTTTTGAGTTTTGAGAATATTCAATGCATAATGGTTGACGGAGCCAATAGAAAATGGGTTGGAACAGAGAGAAACGGAATCTATGTTTTGTCTGCCAATGGTGATAAAGAGATAAAACACTTTACAGTAGAGAATTCGCCTTTGCTTTCAGGGAAGGTTGTCTGTATGGCACAGAATCCAATTACAGGAGAAGTGTTTATTGGTACAGATAGAGGCTTGGTTTCTTACAGAGCAGAATCTTTGCCTGTGGAAGAAGAATCAAAAGAACTAACAGTTTTCCCAAATCCAATACGTCCAGACTACAACGGAATGATTGCAATAAAAGGTTGTGCTGAAGATTCTGACATAAGAATAACAGATGCACAAGGTAGAATGGTTGCACACGTAAAAAGTCTAGGTGGACAGGCGGTATGGGATGGAAAGAACTTTAATGGTCAAAAAGTAGGAAGTGGAGTCTATTTTATTTTTTCTTCAGCCAATGAGGGTAAGTCAAAGGCAGACGGAAAATTCGTAATCATAAAATAAATGCTAGTTCAAACCCAAGGCATTGTAACCAAGATTATCCCATACCAAGAAAGCAGCAGTATTGTAAATGTCTATACTGAGGCTTTTGGAATGAAAAGTTACTTGATAAGAGGTGGAAGAAAGAAGAATGCAACAGTAAGAAGCTCTTTGTTTCAACCATTGCAGATTCTTAATCTTGTGGTTTATAACAACGAAAAAAATACCTTACAGCAAATCAAAGAAGTCTCTGTGGCATTTGACAATAATAATATTGCAATGGATATTGTAAGGACAACACTTGCCTTTTTCATTACTGAGGTGTTGAATCTTTCCATTAAGGAAGAAAACCAGGATATTGCATTATACGAATTCATAAGACAGACCATACTTTCGCTAAACAATGTAGAAAGTTCAAGATTGAAAGATTTTCATCTTTATTTTCTTTTCGATTTTGCTAAGTATTTAGGATTTGAACCAATGGAAATTTCTCTTGAAACTTCTTCCAAGCAGGAAAGGAATGACGTGCTTTCAAAACTTATCTATTTCTATCAAGAACATATTACCAATCAAAGACCTATTCAATCACATCAAATCCTAAGCACAATACTATAGGTAAAAGGATGTGTGCTTTTGAAAGTGAAATAATTAAGGCAAAATTTCCAAAATTAGAAAAGCTGTTGTATCTTTGCAACAATAATAAATTTTACTGAAATATGAAAAGAATTACACTTTGTTTATTGGTCTTAGGTTTATGTCTTCCTTGTTTCCAACAAGTCAAGGCACAAGCAATAAAAGGCAATGGAGTAAACACATTTTTATCTCAAAGAGCTAAGAAAGATAAATCCCTTCAGGCTTCTTTCCCTGAAAGATTCTGTCTTTATAAAATCAATGATAAGGAATATATTTCCCTTATTATGAGAGTGAAACCAGAAAGCGACTTGTCTTTCCTTAAAAAGTATGATGCAATCGTGGGCTCTCATCAAGGAAGAATTGTAACTTTGAGACTGAATGTAGAACAGTTGAATTCTTTGTGTGAAGAAAAAGAAATAATAGAGATAGAAACATCAAGAAAGGTAGCCAATGCTACACTTAATAATGCTTTGAAAGATTTGAAGGCAAATGATGTGCAACAAGGATTGGATTTGTTGCAGTCTTACACAGGCAGAGATGTTTTGATAGGTGTAGCAGACTGGGGAATAGATTATACTCATCCTACATTATACGATACACTTATGGAACAATATCGTGTTCTTGCAGCTTGGGACCAGTTCAGGACTGAGGGACCAAGCCCTGAGGGATTTTCTTATGGAACTTATATCGAAGGCAAAGATCAGCTTTTGTCTTACCAATGTGATACAGCCAATATATATGACACAGGCTACCATGCAACACATGTCGCTGGTATTACTGGAGGCGGTGGAGCAGGTACAAAATATAGGGGCCTTGCTATAGATGCTCAATGGATATTCTGCTCTTGGCTTGTGGATGAAGCTTCTGTAATGGATTGTTATACTTGGATGCGAAATACAGCAAGAAACCTTGGCAAGAGAATTGTGATAAACAACTCTTGGGGTGTTTATATTTTTGGTTATGTGGACGGAAGTTCTATGCTTGACGAATTTATCAACAATATGTCTGACAATGATAGCGTAGTCTTTGTGGTTTCTGCAGGAAATAATGGAAGCAGTCCTTTCCATATAACGGCAGACTTTAACAATAACGATACAGTAAGAAGTGAAGTAAAGTTCGATAACTCTGGTGCAAGTGCGAATTATTGGGGAGAAACTGTGACAATACAAGGAGAAAATAATACAAACTTCAATTCACGTCTTGAAGTTTACAACTATGCTTGGCAAAAGATTTATGATACTCCTTGGCTTTCTTGTGACGGAAGCGTGGTGGAGGAAACTCGTTACGCTTTAGGTGGAAATGATACTATCACTTATAGGGCTTCTTCTCGTTATCCATCAGACCATAGAGCATTGGTAGATTGGGAAGTGGCATTGACTCATCCAAATGGTAATGACCATGTAGTACTTGTACTTCAAGCAGAAAATGGAGTAGCTCAAGCATGGAATGTTGCTTGCCTTTCTAAAGCTGTTGGTAACTGGGGCGTGGATTTTGCAGCAAGTTTGAATGGTTATGTTCAGGGAGATGATTCTTATGGAGTGAGTGAACCAGGTTTGGCAGAAAAACCAATTACAGTAGCATCTTACAGATACAAACCAAATGCTTGGACTCCTGATATTTCTTCTTTCTCTTCAAGAGGTCCAAATATGACAAGTTATTATAAACCAGAGATTGCAGCACCAGGAACAAATATTGTTTCTTCTATCAACTCTTTTGCAAGTGATGGCCCTACATCAAACAATGTTGTGAACTTTGAAGGTAGAGATTATTATTTTTCTCCTTTGAGTGGTACTTCAATGTCTGCTCCTATGATTACAGGAACAGTCGCTCTTATGTTGGAAGCTAATCCAAACCTTACTCCAGAAGAAATCAAGACTATTTTGAAAGAAACAGCAAGAACTGATAACTACACAGGAGAATGTCCAAATGATGTATGGGGCTATGGAAAAGTAGATACTTATTCTGCAGTAAAGAATGCTGAAGAAAAAGTGTCTTTGAGAGAAATAAACGAGTGTGAAATAAATGTTTATCCTATCCCTTCAAGTGATTGTCTTAACATAAGAGGATTGGAAAATAATGCAGAGGTTTTAGTCCTTGACCTGATGGGAAGAGAAGTTTTGAACACTAATTGTGTAAATGGTCAGATAAATATTTCTGCTCTTGAAAATGGTGTTTATCTATTGAATCTTAAGGATAAAGATGTTTGGAAGAAAGTGAAATTTATCAAAAAATAAATTATTTACAGAAATTAAGTTTGTGATAAGCATAAAAATTGTAATTTTGAAACTTCAAATTATTAACATTAAATATTAGAAATAAAATGAACATTCCACAAAATTTAAAGTATTCAGAAGACCACGAATGGTTGAGAATTGAAGGTGAAGTAGCTTACGTTGGTATTAGCGATTACGCACAACACGAATTGGGTGACATCGTTTACGTTGACGTTGACACAGAAGGTGAAGAAATCGCAGCAGGTGAAGTTTTCGGTTCAATCGAAGCTGTTAAGACTGTTTCAGATCTTCTTATGCCAGTTTCTGGAAAAGTATTGGAAATCAACGCAGCATTGGAAGACAACGCAGCAGCTATCAACTCTGACCCATATGGTGAAGGTTGGATTATCAAAATAGAACTTACAAACGCTGCAGAAGCTGACAACCTAATGGACGCAGCTGCTTACACAAAACACCTTGGTTTATAATTATTGGAACTAAGAAATAATATGATAAACAGATCTTAATGTTCTGTCAATTTCATTGCAGGAAAAGAATTTTTAGTTATCTTCAAGTTCTTTTCCTGTTTCTTTTTTGTTTTTGTGTCAATTCTGTGATGAAGTCTAAATGAAATGTCTGGAATATTTGACACACGCATGCGAGAAAAATAAATAGTAATTGGTGTAAAAAAACAAGACGTGAAAAACTTTCAATACATATTTTCAAACAAGACTTATAAAATCTTGCTTTTGGTCTGGACAATTATTGTCTTCACTTTGCTCCTTATGCCGCAGAGTTCTTTTTCTCATGCACCAAGATTTCCATTTCTTGCATTCCTTAGATGGAAACACATGGACAAGGTTGTTCATTTCGTTATGTTTGCCATAGAATCTTGGCTTGTCTATAGAGTGAAAGAACAATCCAAAAGAAATATTCAGCAAAACATTCTCAAGAAAAGGTATTTGGGATGTTTTACCATCATTTCTATCTTTTCAATGGGATTGTTTACCGAAATTTTACAAGGACTTACCTATAATACACAAAAAAGATGCTTTTCTCTTTGGGATCTACTTTTTGATACCCTTGCATCAATTTTTGTAGTGGTAGTGATAAATTGCATTTTCAAGAAAATAAAACTGCCATTCTAATTTATTCCCCAGCTTTTTCAATAAAATCTTTCTTGATTTTTCTCTGTTGATATTAGGATTGGAAAGTTTAAAAGTCGGCAGGGAATGTTCCAAAACACCTAAAAAAATATTTCTCAATACTTTTCTCTGTGTTTGCTTGGTGGAACGGGATTTTATTTGTAACTTTGCACTTTCAGTTAAAAAGCGATTATTATGAAAGGTTTAAGAATTAAGGTTAGTTTGATTGGAGCATTGTTGGCTTTGCCAATGTTTTCTTTCGCACAGATACACGAAAGAAGCCAGATGGGAAGCCGTATGAACCCTGAGAAAGAGAGTTTTAGTTATAAGTTGGGCGTTTTCGCAGATACTACACAATACCAAAACTTGATAGAGTATGGCAAAACTTTTGATGAAGGCGAAGAAAGTGAAGACGCTATACTTGCTGCTACAGAGTACAAAAACTTTGAAACAAACGTAATACACTATCTTAATAAATTTGATTACACATCTTTGTCTGGCTCAATGCCAATAAAACTTACCGATGAAAAGCACGGAAAGTATTTTTCTTGTCCTGCTGAAGGTATAGTTACTTCACATTTTGGTCCAAGACGTTCTCGTTTCCATTATGGTGTTGACCTTGGTTTGAGAATAGGTACACCTATCAAGAGTATGTTTGATGGTGTTGTAAGATATGCAGGCTGGTGTAGTGGTTATGGTCTTATCGTTGTTGTAAGACATGACAATGGACTTGAGACTTATTATGGTCACTTGTCAAAACTTAATGTAAAGGTTAATCAAAAGACTAAAGCTGGTGACGTTATAGCTTTGTCTGGCAATACTGGTAGAAGTTCTGGCCCACACCTTCACCTTGAAATGCGTTATCTAGGTTCTGCTATGAATCCAGAACATTTTATAGATTTCTCTACATTTACTTTGAGAACAGATGACGAAGGCGTTTACAATGTTACACGTGCCGATTTCAAAAATGGTGGTTACTCTAAAGGTGGAAACTCATCAAGACAGTTGGCTTCTACAAGTTCTAAGAAATCAAAGAGAGGAAGCAGAGGTAATCGTTCTTCTTCAGCTGTAGCAACTCACAACGTAAAGAAAGGTGAGACTTTAGGAGAAATAGCAAGAAAGAATGGAACAACAGTTGCAAAACTTCAAAAGCTTAATGGTATCAAAGGCTCTAGCATAAAGGCTGGACAAAAAATAAAAGTGAAATAATTAAGCCACATTTTAATAGTAAATAATGTAAAAAGCACTTGGTTTTCCAAGTGCTTTTTTTGTGTTTACTTTCATTCTGTCTTTTGATTCTGATGTTATTTTCTCGCCGAGAAAAATATTTATCTCGCCGAGAAAAATATTTATCTCATTGAGAAAAATATTTACCTCACTGAGAAAAACATTTCTCTCACTGAGAAAATATCATCAACTCTTCGTTTTAGATTATTAAAACTTGATTCTAATTTTCTAAAACGAGGAGTTAATTTAGCGAAACGAAGAGTTAGTAGGCTAAAATCAAATAAAAATTTGCTGAAAATAAAAAGTTTGAGTATTTTTGCAAAGTGTTGCCGATAGAGTGGTAACATTTTTTATATAGAAAGCGCATTAGTCGCTTTATTCCTTACATGTGAATCTGGACAATTCGCTATTGAAACAAAGGAATAAAGAAACGATGATGCTTCCATTGACTTGTATTCGTGTAATCTACGATACATTCTCAGTGGGGCGTTTCATAGTACTTTATTTTTTGTTTCAGGGAGTCCAGACCCTACATGTAGAGATAAGGTAGTTAATGAATGGCTCCACTTTCTTTATTTTTGTTTAGCAGATTAGAGCCTGTTTGCGATGTGATACAGTAAAAGAACTTGAAGAAAATATATAAAATAGTTTCTTTGTTTGCAGTGTTGTTATTCTTTATCGTGGATACATATGCACAAACAGATATTACGACAGCTGGAGGGACGGTTATAAATGCAAGCGGAGAGTTTAGCTATACAATAGGGCAGATCTCAATATCTTCTTTTGAAGACAACAATATATATGTTAATGAGGGAGTACAACAACCTTATTGCCAGCCATCATACGATACACTCTTTGCTAATGTGTGCCAAGATGTAGTGTTTGATGAATACAATTTTTCTATCTCAGCAAGTGAGGCACATGTGCCAGGAACATACACCTATCACCAGTATCTAACCAATCTTGGAGGCTGTGATTCTGTTATAACCTTATTCCTTACAGTTAATGCACCATCAGTGGAGGAAGAGACAATATCAGCTTGTGATAACTATACATGGCATAATCTTACCTTCTCTCAAAGTACTGATACTATAATACAGAGTACTAACTTTTTAGGTTGTGATAGTACATCAATATTGCATCTTACTATCAATAACTCTTCTGTGTATGAGTTCTCAGACCAAGGTAGTTATACATACGAATGGAATGGTGTAATCTATGAAGAGTCTGGTATCTACCAACAGATTCTTATGAATCAATATGGATGTGATAGTACAGTAACACTAAATCTTACCATAATAGAAAAACCGCTTCCGATCATTGTTACATATGACAAAAGAGTGTTGGTTGTGGATCATTTTCCAAATGGAACAGCAGAGAGAATTGACTATACTGCTTACCAATGGTATAAAGATGATGTAGTCATTCCAGAAGCAGAACTGGATCAATATTTTGAAGAAAATTATCCTATCCTTTCTGGCTGCTATTATGTGAAAGTCCCAACAGATCCAACGATGACTCGATGGGTAAAATCCAATACTATATGTATGGATAACCTGGTGGGATTAGACGACTTAGCAGAAGAAAATAACGGATTCCTAGTATATCCAAATCCAGCAAGAGCAAAAGATCAAATAACAGTAACACTGGTTGGTACAAAGACTTTTGATATGAGAGGATTGAAGATGAATCTCTGCGATGTAGGAGGAAGAATACTGCAAACTATAGATGTAAAACAACCAAGATTTACTATCAATCTACCATATAGTGCAGGCTATTACACTCTGTATCTATATAGAAAAGATGATAGTATAGGCACAAAGAAAATCATAATATACGAGTAGTAAGATATGAAGAGAATATTTATACATAAAAAAGGAATCTGTATCTTGCTGCTTTTACTATTATGTGCTAGTGTTTCCTTTGCACAAAATAGAAATAAGATAAGAAGACCATTTCGCTATCCAAGAAAACACAATATTTCATTAGGTTTTGGTGGAGGTGTAGGAGGTATGTTAATCAATGGTAGTTTTGCCAGTCCTACTACCTATGGTCTCGTTCCAACTATAGATGTCTCATATATAAGACTATTTACAGAAAACGTAGGTTTGGAAATAGGTCTATCTATGCAGAATATTAAAGGATCTTTTTCTGCTAAGGATTTGTCTTCAAGTTTCGTTTCTTCTATAGCAGTATCAGATGGTACTAGTTATCACAACGAGGCTGCAGAGTTTGCCTACATCACCAAAGATGTGAAAGAAACCTATGATATGCCATTGATAGAGATACCTATAAGGATGACTTATACAAAGGACCATTGGAATATGGCAGGAGGTATAAAACTAGGAATACCAACCAGTGTTACTGCACACTATGACTATAGTGATGGTGTTATAGGTATCACAAAGATAATAGGTACAGGTACAGAATTGGAAGAATTACTACCTATTGGTTCTTATGATGCTATGAGCGGAGATTACGATGTCTGCAGTAGAGGTAAATATGGAATAGGAAAGATGTTGTACTTTACTTTGTCTATAGAGGGTGGTTATAAAATCTATCTTGGACAATCCAGTGATATGCAGATAAGTTTATATGCAAACTATGCTTTAAACAAAATACATGCAGGATGTGAAAGGGAGGTGGATTTTATCTCTTTTCCTGATGGTGTGCCTACTTTCTCTAACTGTATGAACTCAAATCAGATTATGGGATTTAACTATTTGACATGTGGAGTGAAACTTTCATATAATCTTGGTTTTGGAGAAAGAGTGGGAGTACATAGGTTTAAAATGCAATCAAATAGAAGAAACTCCTTTTCTAGATCTATTGGAGACTTTTTCTCCAATTGGAAAACAAGAAGACATTATAGAAAAGCTACACGAAGAGGTTGGTTTAGATAATAAATAATATAGAATATGAATAAATTTAAGCAGTTGTTATTGGTTTTATTGCTTTGTGCAGTGAATGTCGTATTTGCACAAGCGCCGCAGATGTTTACATATCAAGCTGTGGTAAGAAATGCTTCAGGACAATTGATAGGTAACCAGATTGTAGGAGTAAAGATAAGTATCCTACAAGGAAGCGTGACAGGATTGCCAGTATATGAGGAAACTCATCTTAGCACCACGAATACAAATGGATTACTTACTATAAGTGTAGGTAATGGGAACGTACAAACTGGAACGTTTTCTTCTATAAATTGGGGCAGTGGTCTGTATTTTATAAAAAGTGAGATAGACCCTGCTGGTGGAAATAACTATACGTTGATTTCTACAACACAAATGATGAGTGTGCCTTATGCTTTGCATGCCAATACTGCAGACCAGTTGACTACACCATTCACAGAAAGCCAGATATTGTCTATCAGCAATGATACAATATACTTAACAGGTGGAAGTTTTGTAAAACTTCCAAGTGGCTTTAGTGGAGACTATAATGATTTAACAAATACTCCTACTATACCTACTGTCCCAACAAACGTAAGTTCATTCACGAATGATGCTGGATATATTACAAATGCAGAAGTACCAACAAATGTATCACAACTAACGAACGACGCAGGCTATTTGACAAGCTTTACAGAAAGTCAGATATTATCTATCAGCAATGATACAATATACTTAACAGGCGGAAGCTTTGTAAAACTACCAAGTGGCTTTAGTGGAGACTATAATGACTTGACAAATAAGCCAACAATTCCAACAGTACCAACAAACGTAAGTGAGTTTATCAATGATGCTGGATATATTACAACTGCCGATGTACCAACAAATGTATCACAGCTTACCAATGACGCAGGATACTTGACAAGCTTTACAGAAAGTCAGATATTATCTATTAGCAATGATACAATATACTTAACAGGCGGAAGCTTTGTAAAACTACCAAGTGGCTTTAGTGGAGACTATAATGACTTAACAAATACTCCTACTATACCTATTGTTCCAACAAATGTAAGTGCATTTACAAATGATGCAGGCTACATCACAGGCGCAGATATCCCAGTAGGTTTTAGTGGAGACTATAATGACTTGACAAATAAACCAACAATTCCAACAGTACCAACAAACGTAAGTGAGTTCACAAATGATGCAGGGTATATTACATCGTATACAGAAACACAAAATCTTGCAGATGTTGTAGCCAGTGGAAATTCTGCAGGTAATGCACAAATAAAGGACGTAAATGATCCTACTGATCCTAAAGATGCAGTAAATTTACAATATCTTACTGCAATAATATCTCAACTTCAACATCAAGTGGATTCATTGTCAAATGTAACTACAGGTATCGGTGAGGCTATGTGTGGGGAGTTAGAAATAATAGATGGAGCTTTGCCAGGTATTTTTTCAATAAGTGCGACAAAAACTGTGGAATTCTCTAGAGGAAATTTACAATACACAACGACAGGAACTCATACTGTTTCTGGGGGTGGTACAGAACCAGGAACATGGAGATTTGCAGAACATCAATATGATGTTATTGGTGAAGAAAATTCCGAAATATCTTCTACATATACAGGATGGATAGATTTATTCGGATGGGGAACATCAGGCTGGAATAGTGGTGCTGTAGCATATCAACCATATTCTACAAGTACGAATAACAATGATTATAATGTAGGTGGTACTACTGTAAACAGTTTAACAGGATCCTGCTCTAAAGCAGATTGGGGCGTATATAATGCTATTTCAAATGGAGGAAATCAACCTGGAATGTGGAGAACATTGACAAGTGAAGAACTACAGTATATATTTACTACACGAAGTCAAGCAAATCGTTTTATAAAAGCATCTATAGCAGGGAAAAAAGGTATAATTATTTTTCCAGATAATTATACACAACCATCATATTTGCCTCCGTTAGTAAGTGTAAATATGTCTGAAGCATCTTTTTCAGATAATAGCTATAATTTGACTCAATGGGCAAAAATGGAAATATTGGGCTGTGTATTTCTGCCAATAACTGGAGCTAGGACTGGCAATGTTATGGGATCAGAGACTAATGGATATTATCAGACATCAACAATGGCTGATGATATAAGAAAATGGCATATATGTTTTGGTTCTTCATCTGTAAACCCTGGTACTCATTCGGATGGTAGACGATCAGGGCAAGGTGTTAGACTTGTGAAAGAGGTTAATTAAAAAAATATAAGTAATGATTCAAAACACAAAAAATAATTCTAAGAAATATTTCCTAAAAAAGGATGTAAATGGTATCGTAGAACTGACAAAAGATAATGCAGCAAGAGTTGAAGCTATGATAGCACAAAATTCAAGATATAACAAAAACACTTCTGCTGAATGGTTTATTGAGATAAACAAACTGATAAACCAAAATAATACAGAATGTTATTATGTGTCTGCTATAAAAGAGGCTATGAAAGCCATAAACAAAGAGAATAGCACCAGACTAAGTGATAAAGAAATAGATGAATTGGCTAACCGTGTTTATAAAATTCCGCAACAAGGTTTCATTAGTCTACTGAAAAGACCATATCCAGGTTATTATTTGATTGATATACTTAGTAAACCTACTCAAGCAAATAGAAGAAACTATTCTTTTGCTACTAAGTTTTGTCACTATGCATGTCTTACACTTTTTGCTGGAAATTATGAAGAAGATAATTTTTCTATCTATGATAGTGTCGTAGAAAAAACTTTGCCAAAGTATGCTAAAAAGTATAAAATAAATATGAAAAAGGACGATATGAAAAATTATCAAAAATTTATAGGTGTAATAGATGCAATAATCAAAAAATCTGGAGCAAAAATCAGTCGGTATGATTTTGACCACATAATGTGGTATGTGAATAAATAAATCATCAACTCTTCGTTTTAGATTATTAAAACTTGATTATGACATGAAAAAGTAATTCTAGGTTTTAATGCTGTATTGGGTATAGGCAATCTTACTGAAGGTGTAAAATTATCTTGGCATATGGACAATGCAGACAACTAAGACTTTTACTATAAAGAATAATAAATCAAAATACAGACGTATATACATTGAAAGAAACAAGATAAATAAGAAGTAAACATACAGTTTAATGTATAAAAAAAACTCTCGTTGCGTATCACAGCGAGAGTTTTTTGCATTATGAGAGAAAGTTGAAAAGTGCCTTAAATCGTAAAATGGCTTTGCTTAGGTAGATTTGAAAATTTGTAACTAGAAACGAAAAAGATACACCTAAGAAGGACGCTTATGTGAAGAAGATTATAAGAAAAACCTATGGAAATACCGAAAAACAGCAAATATACTTGTTTATTAAAATAATATTTTATACTTTTGCATTGAAATATAAAATGCTATTTTAATATTTATGATAAATAAAGTATTGCTCAAGCAGATTCTTCTTGACAATCGTCGAGAGATAGAAAACTATAAAATCGTTCATAGGGACATCGTTACTGAAGGTTTTAATTGTTATGTTTTCGTTGGTGTACGTAGGGCTGGCAAGTCTTTTGTTCTCTATGAAAAGATTCAACAGTTACTTCATGAAGGACATAGTTGGGACGAAATGCTCTATCTGAGTTTTGAAGATGAGCGTTTGGTTGGCTTTACCTATGAGGATTTCAATGCTATCTTAGAATGTCATATAGAAATAACTGGTAATGATAATCCGATGCTATTCCTTGATGAGATTCACAACATTGATGGATGGGAGAAGTTCGCTCGTCGTATGGCTGATAGCAAAAGGACGGTTTGGATTACTGGTTCGAATGCGAAGATGCTCTCCAAGGAGATAATGACTACACTTGGCGGACGTTATATCTCAATAGAAGTATATCCATTCAGTTTTACAGAGTATCTTCGCTCAAGAGATATATCATACGATGAAGAAACTCTTATGAGTACTACTGGCAAGTCTTTGTTTATCCGAGAATATGCAGAATACATGAATTGGGGTGGTTTGCCTGAAACTGTAAATCTTCCTGTAAAAAGAAGTTATTTGAGTTCTGTGTATCAGAAAATATACCTAGGAGATATTTGTGCAAGATACAAGGTCAGTAACTCCAATCTCTTGCGTTTGATGGTGAAGAAGATGGCAGAAAGTGTAAAACAGCCCTTGTCCTACTCCAGAGTTACTAAGATTTTGTCAAGTGTTGGTGGAAAGATTACTATACCTACAACGAGTAGTTATATTGAATACTGCGAAGATGCATGGCTCTTGCTCAGATTACACAATATTAGTGCTGCGTTTACTGAACGTGAGACAAACAGTAAGTACTATTTCATTGACAATGGCTTGTTGAGTCTTCTTTTGGTTGATCCAACAACGACACTGCTGGAAAATATAGTTGCCCTTTCTCTTTTTCGTAAATATGGAAATGATAAGGACAACGAACGAGTATTCTTCTATAATCAAAATGTAGAGGTCGACTTTTACGTACCTGATGATGAACTTGCAATACAGGTTTCATATTCCATTGAGAGTTCGGATGCCACAGAAAAACGAGAGGTAGAAGCCTTACAGAAGTTACCAAGAGTCTTAGCGTGCAAGCGAAGACTTATCATTACCTATGATGAAGAAAGAATAATTAAGGATAAACATGGAGTAATTGAGGTTATCCCATGTTGGAAATGGCTGATTCAGCAATAATAAACATATAGTTTGAGAAAAGATTATCAAGAAGTAAAATATAGTTTAATGTATAAGTAAAAAACTCTCGCTGCGTATCACAGCGAGAGTTTTTGATTTTATAGTTAGATGTTTTTTATACTCTGTGAGATTCTTTCAATAGGTCGTTGATTGTCTTTACTGGGTTGAAAGTTTTAAGAGGAATCTCTACAAATATTGTAAGCCAGTTGCTCATGCTTCCGTTCCACAATCCAGGACGTTCTTGTGCTTTGATTGTTTTTCCTTCAAAAGATTTCTCAGAGATAAATCCTGCTTCATAATCTACAAATTCGTTAAGATTGTATTTTTCTCCCTTTGCATTTGATGTGGAGATTACAATATCTACTGGGTTGAAGTGTGTAGCTTTTAGGAATAAGTTTTTTTGTCCTTCATCGTCTAAATCAACCTGCGCTTTTTCTACAATCTGTAAAGAAATATTTCCGTCTTTCTCTACATAGAAAGGACCTCCGCCAGGTTCTCCTTCATTCTTTACCATACCACATACTCTTATAGGTCTGTTTAGAAAGCTGAAGAGGTAATTCTGGTATTCCTTCTCGGAAGAAAAATATTCAAAAGATTTGACTTCATTAACCAAGACTTGTTCTTTAATATTGTTGCAGATAGTGTTTAGTTCTTCTGCAGTCAAATTGTTTTTAGAAAGCTTTTCTTGTAGAGAATTGACAACCTGTTTTACTTTTAGAAGGACGCCTGCTAAAAGTTGTTTGTATTTAATACTTTCTTCTCGATACAAAGAACAAACGTTGTCAATATTCTTTATGAAGATAATGTCGGAATTTAAATTGTTGATGTTGTTCAATAATGCTCCGTGTCCAGCTGGACGGAATACAAGATTGCCGTTCTTGTCGTGAATAGGCTCATTGTTAAGGTCAACAGCAATAGTATCAGTAGAGTGTTCCTGATAGGAGAAACTGATGTTGTATTTTATTCCAAATGTTTTTTCATACAGAGGCAGAACTTCTTTCATAAGTTTGTTAAAGCCTTCTGTATGTTCTTTCAATATGGAAAACTCAATATTTGCAACATTATCTTTACTGCAATATTTTGCTGCTTCTATCAAATGTTCCTCAAAAGGAGTGATAAATCTTCCACCATAGTTGTGGAAAAGAATCCAGGCTTTTGGGGACTTGCCGTAATTAAGACCTTTTTCCAGAAGAATGTATTCGATGATAGTTTTGTAATCTTTATCCTTAAGGCAAATATTTAAGTCTTTGCCATTGTTTTGCATTATTTCTTTTAGTTGAGAATAGAATGCAAAATGTTCAATCTCCTTTATTACCTGTTCTGCTTTTGGAAAATTACTTATAGGTGTTTCTTCTTCGTTTTTGTATTCCTCTATAAAATTATAAAGGTCTTTCATCATACGTGTAGCAGCTCCAGAGGCAGGAACAAATTTCATTATTTCGTTTTCTCCCACTTTAGAGTTGTAAAGAGAGATGAAATCTTCAACCTCTTTCTCGGAGAATCTGTTTATTCCATTGCCAATGGTTGCAGCACTTTGCAGTTTCATAGGTTTAAAACCCTTTACAAAGTTTTCTATCTGTTGCTGGACTTCGCTTTCTTGAAGTCTGGAGTTGTTTATCTGTGATAAATCTTTTTGAGAAAATTCCATTGATATACTTTGTTTGTTATTCTACTGTAACAGATTTTGCAAGGTTCCTTGGCTGGTCAACATCTTTTCCTTTTGCAATGGCGATGTAGTAAGAAAGAAGTTGTAGAGGGATAACTGTTAGAAGTGGAGACAGACATTCTTCAGTCTCTGGTATTTCAATAACGCAGTCTGCTTGTTTCTTGATTTCTGTGTCGCCTTCTGTAACTATTGCTATGATTCTGCCTTTTCTTGCTTTTACTTCTTGTACATTACTCAAGATTTTGTTGTATAAAGCGTATCTAGGAGCAACAACAATTATAGGCATTTCTTCATCTATCAAGGCAATAGGACCATGCTTCATTTCAGCAGCAGGATAGCCTTCTGCATGGATATAAGAAATTTCCTTTAGTTTCAAAGCGCCTTCCATTGCAACAGGATAATTGAAACCACGACCAAGATACAAGAAGTTTCTTGCATAGGTAAATATCTTAGACATTGACTCTATCTCGGAAGTCTTTTCTAAGATTTTGCCAATCTTTTCTTCTATGTGACAAAGTTCGGTAACAATTCTCTTGTACTCTTCTTCACTTATTGTTTTAAGTTCTTTTGCAACAGCAAGAGCTGTCATAGTAAGAACACAAACCTGAGTTGTGAAAGCCTTTGTAGAAGCAACACCTATCTCTGGCCCTGCGTGAGTGTATGTTCCACTATCTGTCAAACGGGCAACGGAAGAACCGACAACATTACAAACTCCATAGATAAAAGCTCCTTGAGCTTTAGCCAATTCCATAGCAGCTAAGGTGTCGGCAGTTTCTCCAGACTGAGAAATAGCGATAAGGATATCATCGGAAAAGATTACAGGATTTCTGTATCTAAATTCTGATGCTACTTCTACCTCTACAGGTATTCTGCAAAGAGTTTCAAACAGGTATTTTCCAATCAAACCTGCATGCCAAGAAGTACCACAGGCTGTGATAAGTATTCTTCTTGCTTTTGCAAATTTTTCTATATGGTCTCTTACTCCACTAAGTATGATTTCTTTTTGTTCTTTCTGGACTCTTCCGTTCATACATAATGCTAAACTCTTTGGCTGTTCAAAGATTTCTTTTAGCATAAAGTGAGGGAATCCTCCTTTTTCAATATCGTCAAGGCTTAGTTCTATTTCCTTTACCTCTGGTTTGATTAAGTCTTCGTTGTCCAATGAACGAATCTCGATCTCTTTACCTCTTTCTATTTTTATTACTTGTCTGTCCTCAGGATAGATTACGTTCTTTGTGTATTCTACAATAGGGGAAGCATCTGAACCAAGGAAGTATTCTCCCTCTCCAAGTCCTACAATAAGGGGAGAAGATGTTCTTGCGGTAATCAGTAAATCTGGATTTCCTTTTTCTATTACTCCTATTGCATAAGCACCTACGACCTGAGTTAATGCTTGGTACACTGCATCGTAAAGAGAAAGTTTGTGCTCTTTCATCATAAATTCTATCAACTGAACCAATACTTCGGTGTCAGTTTCAGAACGGAATTCATAACCTTTGGAGATAAGGAATTTCTTAAGGGTAAGATAATTTTCAATGATTCCGTTGTGAATCAAGGCAATGTTTTTGCTTTGAGAAAAATGAGGGTGAGCATTAACATCTGATGGCTCTCCATGGGTAGCCCAACGAGTGTGGGCAATACCTACACAACCGCTTATGTCTTTGTCCTTGCAGTAGTTTTCAAGATTTGCAACCTTGCCTTTTGTTTTGTAAACATTAAGATTGCCATTATTGTCAACTAATGCCACACCTGCAGAGTCGTAACCTCTATATTCCAAACGGTGTAATCCTTTAATCAAGATAGGGAATGCATCTTTTGTTCCCAAATAGCCAACTATTCCACACATAGTCCTTATTATATTTATTCTAAAATTATTTTGATTTTCTAGTATAAGTATCTCTAAATGGAGATTCTGCAAAAATATTAAAAAAATAATAAAATTCCTATTTTTTGAAAAGAAAAACGGGAAATCTTTAGAAAGTTTCAGTAAAAACGGACAGCATCTTATTTCCCTAAAACGAAGAAAGGGCTTTCCAGAACTAAGTTTTACAGAGATAAAATAAAGATTTATTTTAGTAGGAATTTATTTTAAATGAATTTTGTTTGAGATGAATAAAAAGGGATATCGTTTTTTTTAAAGCTTTCAATAATCGTTGATTTTATTGTATAATTTCAAAAATTATATTATTTTTGCAAGTTAGAAAAATAAAAAGAGGAAAAGAAGATGGAAGTTATACTTAGCGGAATGCGACCAACGGGTAACCTACACTTGGGTAACTATTTTGGAGCTTTGAAAAATTTTGTTTCTCTACAAGATATGTATTCTTGTTATTTCTTTATAGCAGATTATCACTTGCTAACAACTCATCCAAACCCAGAAGATTTGCATCAAAACGTTAAGACTATTCTTTGTCAGTACCTCGCTTGCGGATTGGATCCTGAAAAAGCCACAATATACGTTCAAAGCTCAGTTCCAGAAGTGGCAGAATTGTATATGTTTTTAAATATGAATGCTTACGTTGGAGAACTTCAGCGTGTGGCTGCTTTTAAGGAAAAAGTAAGGCAAAATCCTAATAATGTCAATGCAGGTTTGCTTACTTATCCAACACTTATGGCTGCAGACATCCTTTTGCATAGAGCAACAAAAGTTCCTGTTGGAAAAGACCAACAGCAACATTTGGAGATGACTCGTGACTATGCGGAACGTTTCAACAAGATGTATAAGACTGATTATTTCCCAATGCCAACAGCATTCAACTTTGGTGATGATTTAATGAAGGTCCCTTCTCTTGATGGCAATGGTAAGATGAGCAAGAGTTATGGAGAGAAAGCTACTGTTTATTTGACAGACGAACCGAACGTGTTGAAGAAAAAAATTATGAGTGCCAAGACAGATAGCGGTCCAGTAGAGAAAAATTCCGTTAAGCCTCAGGAAATAGAGAACTTGTTCTTGTTGATGAAACTGGTTACCAAACCAGAAATTATTCAACAATATGAAGACGCTTACAATGATTGTTCTATAAGATATGGAGATATGAAAAAACAATTAACTCAGGATATGGAAGAGTTTGTTGCTCCTATTAGAGAAAGAATAAAAGAGTTGTCTGCAGATACAGATTATCTTTCAAAAGTTGTTCGTCTTGGTAGCGAAAAGGCACGAGAAAGTGCATC
>JAGHSX010000137.1 GCA_018065645.1 Candidatus Scybalousia scybalohippi | reverse complement strand
ATATTAGACGTTTAATTATGAAAAATATTATAGCAATACAGGGATTAAAGGGTTCGGGAAAGGATGAAGTAGCAAAGTTCCTAAGGTATCTCTTAGGAACTCCTTCCTGGATGCATCAATATTGGATGGCAAAATTATTGAATTTTAAGCCATTATGTAATAAGTGGGTTATTAGCAGATATGCTTCTAAACTCAAGGAGATTTTATCAATCATCATGAATGTTGATTGTAATAGATTTGAAGATAGAGAATTTAAAGAGAAATACTTCTTCGATTTTAATAATTATAAATTGATGTTTATAGATAATGTTCCAAAGGATAAGTTGATTACCGATAAGAAATTTTGTAATTTAATAAAGCAAAATCGTTTGGAGGAAATTAATAAAAATTATATTTTATCAATACGACAGATACTGCAGTTTTTTGGAACAGAAATTTGTAGAAAATTTTTAGGAGATAATTTATGGATTCATTGTACATTGAATGATAAACATCAAAATGTTATAATTGCAGACCAACGTTTCATTGTAGAAAACAATACATTGTTAAATAGTGATTATAATAAGTTTATAATTCATGTATGTCGTAATTTATGTCAGGTAGGACGACATAGTTCAGAACAGGAAGTAATGGAACTTTATCGTAAAGGAAGATATGATTATGAGATGCCTAATAATGGAACATTGAAAGATTTGTTTAATAATTGTAAAACAGTAAGTTTATTTTTTATTGGTTAATCTATGAAAGAATTTTTAATTAATGATGAAATTCAAAATTCTTCAATTCGATTGAAGGATTTAAATGAGATTATTTCTCTCGAAGATGCAAAGCAGATGGCTAATAATACTAATACAGATTTGATTGAATTATCAGTTTACGAAAGTAATGGACAAAAGATTTCAGTTTGTATTCTACAGGATTATCAAAAGTTTATTTATCTTCAACATCGTAAAGAGAAAGAATTGAAAAAGAATCAAGTAAAAAATATTACAAAAGAAATTCGTTTTGGTTTACAAATTGATAATCATGATTATGAATTCAAGATGAAGCAAGCTAGAAAGTTTATTCAATCTAAGATGAAAGTGAAAGCTAGTGTTTTATTTAAAGGACGAGAAATCGTTTTTAAGGACAAAGGAATGGAAATACTACTAAGATTGGCAACTGATTTAGAAGATATTGCTAAGCTTGAATATATGCCTAAAATTGAAGGCAAAACAATGTTTGTTACTTTGGTAACAAAATAAAAATACCCCGTTACGGCTTCGTGCTGTAGCGGGGTTTTTTTTTCCTAGATTGCATTTTCCATATACTTGAAATCATTTAATGCTCCAAACATGTTTGTTGCATGCTGGAACAATGTTCTATCATCTGTAAGGATTTCAGAAGTATTATCAATAACCTGTGATACAATTCTCCATGCAGGAGGATTAAAATCACTAAATTGTGACATTACATTCGTAATTGGTCCATCTGCAAATGATTGATACAATGCAGTAGAAGAAAAATGTTTCAATGGAGTCATATTCTCTTTATCATCTAATAACAATGCTTTGATGATATACATCATGATTGACATCCAAACCATATCCCATAAGAACAATTTGATATTAGCTCTCTTTGCTTCATCCTTCCAAATTTCTTTAAATTTAGCAGGGTCTTTGAGAGATTTTATACAATCCCACATCGTATATGCAATACCTTCGATAAATCGTCCTTGCCAATCCTGACATGGAACCCAAACATCTCCTTCTTTGACATTTGTTTCCAAATCAATACGATACGTGGGATTTCCATTCTCATCATTAGTATAAATTCTGACATATCGAACTCCATCTTTATTTTTTAAGAATATATACTTTCCTTGATTATAAGTTCCAGGTTTCAAAACCCATTGCTCTAATTTCGCAGATAAGAAGGTTCTAAACTGAAGAAGCATTCCTCCGAAGAACATACCTTTCATTAACATCTGAGAACTTTTATCATAGTGACCAAAACATAATTCTGAGAATGATTTAATACTATTAGATTCTTGAATCGTATATGCTCTCGGTAAATCATCACCATCTTTTAGATTAAATCCTTCTTTATTAAATTGATCAATCATTGCTAAGTACAATCCTCTTTGATTTCTATAAGCAGCAGATTTTTTATCTACATTAGACGAATTCAATAATGAAAAACGTTTGTCTTTTTTGAAATCATAAACTAATTGGTCGTCTTTAAATGAATGTGCTTCCCAACTTCCATCATGAAGCATCTTCGCAATTAAGAATCCTAAACGGTGGAAACTATCAGGAAAACGATTAGCAAAAAACAATGTATTAGAATTGAAATTCATTAAACCAGAACGTGCTTGACTCAACAGATTTTGAACCTGTTCAGGGTCTGCATTAGCCATACCATATTCAACATTTATTGCATCACATAACTGTGTTAAATTTGGATTTACAGCCGTATCTTTAAGAATTATACCCCACGCTTTGGCAACATCACCTTTTGTAAATTGGTCATTACCATAAGCATTAGACATAGTTCTACTGATATGTACCCAAACACCTTGAAGTAATTCTCGAATTCCTGAACGGAAATTCATTCCCAATGTCATTGTAGTAGTAACTGATTTTACAGTAGATAAAAATTTATATGCTGTCTGTAAGTGCTCATCCATGATTACTTTTTGATAGATATTACGATCAACATATTTATCCATATATTGTGATATATCATCAATCTTCTGACCAAACATATAATTATTATATTGTAATGCTATTTTAATTCCTTGAATTCTTGGAAGATATTCTTTCATCACTTCTTCAGAACTATAAGAATAAATTACATCACGTAATAATTTTTCTAGATTCGTTTCTAGACTTTCAGTTCCACATTCATTTATAATATTAGCTCTACTAACAGCATTAAGATTGTATTTATTATAAACCTGTCGGTTTTTTCTATGTTCAGAATATTCTAGTTCCTGCTGTGGAAGAATTTTTAAGAAGTTCAAACTTTCAGTATATTTTGTTTTAACTGCACCAACAACTCCTTTATTATGCATTTGAGTTTGAGTATCACCCATTGCTAGTGGAACTTCGTAGTATTCACCAGTAAGTTTAGCATTTGCAATTTTCTCTTCATTTCCATGAAATTTATAATTATTTACAATCTCTAAGAATACTTTTATAAAATCCTTTTCTTCTCTTGTCAATGATGAATCTGTATCAGGATTTTTTAATTTGAATGATTTATCCATTTTTCCATTTTCATCACGAACAAACAAATTATCAAAAAATCTAACTTCACCACCAATTAGTGCAGAACGCTTTTTCGATTCATAGTATTTATTAATAACACTAGTAATTTTATTTTGCATAGCTAATTGCTTTCTACGAATGTGTGTTTCAGCAGTTGCCATGATTCTACCCATCGTTTGAGCATTTAATGATGGAGATGTTTGAGCACTATTTACATACGCACCAGTATAGAATTGACCTCCTTTTGTTCCAAACCATAATGCAGGATCGGCTTCAATATAAACCTCATAATCAGTTAAATGATTAATTGCTCTAGAAATTAACATATAAGACAATTGAATTGGATCATCAAAATTCCAATTTCCACTTCGAATTGCATTATGTAATTTATCTGCTTCAGGTAATTGAAGTAATGCCTCCAATCTTTCCTGTAAGTAAGGAACACCTTGTGTTATATCATCAGGAGAAAAACCGTATGACCAGTTTTTAATAGTATTAGCTAAATAAGGCTCACATATATCAGTTACTGTACTAATTGTACCTTCCAATGTAGAACAGAAATTTCTCTTCTCTATATTACAAGGAATATTATATTGTTCACACAATAATTTAAAATTATCATATAATGTATCGAGAAAAACTTCACTACCAGTTTGCTGCCAAATATTGAATGAAGCAATTTTTTGAACTTTAAATTCTTTTAAATTCTCAGGAAGATTGTTTAATATACACATTACTTTTATCAAATCAATATTTCCATGAGTTGCTTTTAAAATTTTATGTTCATCTACTTCATTGTTTCTTTTTGAAGCTCCAAGTAATGACGTTCCTAGACCAAGATTTACTTCTTTTAATGAAGCATTATGATGCATTGAAACAATTTCCATTTTACCATCTTTTGTAAACATGAAGATTCCTGCAGCGATGAAATCAGGATTGTTTTGGAATATCCATTTTCCATCAACATACTTTCTGAAAATTCTTTTACAATAATCACTTTTATAACGATTATCAATATTAAGATTTTCAATATCACCTTCACTTTCTATGATATTAGCTAATTCATTAGCCATTTCCATCATTTCATTTCCACGATGCTCATTTTCAGCATGAACTAATTCTTCCATCTCTCTACGAACATCGTCTAATGTTTCACAGTAAATCTTTTTATCTTTTACTTTATAATTGTTCCAAATATAATACTTTCCTTTTTCACGTTCTTTACTGTCTTCAGGAATGATATAATAATGTTTTCCATCATTCATATAATTTTCAACACTAACTTCATTACGATGAATTTCAGTTTCAACAGCATAATTAGGACAGAATTTCTGCATCGGTTCTTGAACAGACTTCATTAAATCAACATTATCTAACAATGTTTTATGTGGAAGAATTCGTCTTGCAATATCAAAATGACGATTGTTTGGAGCTTGCTCTACAATTTTATCATCTTGTAAATAAATTGCATCTGCGTTTACTATATTTTTTTCATCATCGTATGATAAATCCATTTTAACAGGAACAATAGAACATGATGTGCAATCAATATCATATTGTTTTAAAATCTGTCTATAAAACGCTAACTGAAATGCTGCAGCTTGTTTTTTAGTAGAATGCCAATATGGACTATTTGGAATATTCTGCATATTCTTCCAATCACCAATCGCTTTACGTGAAACTTTAAAATCGAAAATATGAGCTTTACCAGATTCATCAATTACTAATAAGTCAATTCGACCATTTACAGATGTAATTCCATCTTGTGCATAAATTGTATCCATAGCTTTGGAAATAATTGGAACCTCAGTTAAAAATTTAGCATTAGGACCATATTTTACTTTCAGAGACGTAATCCAATCATTAAAGTGAGTAGTTAATATATCTTGCTGTTCTTGACTCATGAATTTAGCTTTGAATGTTTTAGATGGGTCTAAAATTGATTCAAATAATGCGTGAACTTCAGTACCCATATCAGTTAATTGCTTCCATGTTTTTCTTTCATTTTCAATTAATCGATATGCTTTTTCATCTGTCATTCCTTGCGCTCTATATTCGGCTAATTGTCTTTGTTTATAAGCTACATCATCCATTGGTGTAATTAATGGTTTTTTAAAATCTGACGGGTCTCCATAAGTTGTACATAATTTAGAACCACCAATAGAACCATTAACCTTATATGCAATTTCCTGATCACCATCTTCATTAATGATAGTAAACTCAGTTTGAACATTTTTCATTTTATCTGTTATAACTTGTAATTTACTTAAAGTATTCTCCTGCGGAGAAAGACTAAATGTTAAATCACTCACATCTACTTTTCTTTTGCCTTCTTGAATTTGAGTTCTTAAAAAACAGTCCAGCTCTTGTGAGCTGAACTGCTTTATTTGACCGTTAATTCTAATTTTATATGTACATTCCATATTAATTACAATCTTCTTTTAATGTGTTTAATTTCATTAATTTTTGTTTAACTGTTGCAACTTTTTGTTCACGTGCATAATTTGAAGTTATAAATTCACTAGGAAGTACAATTGTATCTCCTTCCATGAGTTTCTTAAAATCATCCGATAACAATGGTAACAACTGTTCTTTAACAATTTTATAATCCAATGAATCTTCATCTAATTCATTATTAAAATAATGCTCTAACATGTGTGCTAAAACTTCTTCATTAAAATCTGATGCTTTCTTATATGTAGTATAATCAGAATTTTTTGACAATTCTTTATAAGTTTCGGTACCATCGAGTTGAGAAAGTAAATTGTAATAATCTTTACCTCTTTCTAATTTAGCCTGAGCTAAATACAAGTGACCAAACTCATGAACAACTGTTGCATCCGTTGCTTTGTCTACATTAATATAAATTTCACCATTTTTAATAAATGCTTTAGCATTTCTAATTGTAGGTTCTTCATTTTCCAAATCCAAATTTGTAACAACATAAATATATGGAGATTCCATAGTTTTAATTGTTTCCAATAATTTAGATTTTCCTGAAGGAACCGTATTATAATAACTTTCTACAAAGTTAGTATTTTTTTCTGAATTATCCCAACACAATGTTTCAGAAAATAACTTTGGTTTAGACGTTATTTTGTAATTAGAATCATTATAAGTAAATGAATCACCAACATTTTGATTAATTATCGATTTTCCTAATTCGGAATTTTTACTAATAAATAATATAAAATTCTTATCAAGTTTTATAAAATCATTTTCTGGCTGCCCTTTTACTATAATAAACTGATCTGCAATAGATGAAATTTGATGAAAATCATTTTCATCAACTAACATATCATTTTGATTTTGTTCATAATATGTTTTAACTTTAGCATCATAGAAAGTAGGATTTTCTTTAACAATTGGAATAGATTTTAATTGATATTCATCTTCATTTTCTGATACATCGTTTTCATCAATCGTACTAAAATTTAGATTTTCATCAAGTAATGTATAATGA
>JAGHSX010000083.1 GCA_018065645.1 Candidatus Scybalousia scybalohippi | reverse complement strand
ATTCTTGCTATAAACGTTTGGCATTGAGTAGTAGTATATCCCATTACAGCCTCACTTTCTCTCTGTTGGGTACTTCTCTGACAGACCCATCAACAGAGTTAAAAACAGTCAGGGTGGAGCTTGTGCGCTTCACCCTGTACCAATAGTCGCCTTTTATTCCCCAGCTTTGGAGTATTTTTCTGTCATTATATGTTAGCTTCTTTGGATTTTTCATCCTCGCCCTCCGCTCTGTCTTTGAGCTGATCTAGAATGTTAACGAGCTTCTTTGGGATAGGCAATCCAAGATGCCCTGCGTTTTCCAAAATGGAAATACCCTCATTGCTGAGATAAAAAAATATAACCGCTGTTCTCAGCACACAGCCAGTCTTTATGACTTCTACATCAATCACGTTGGCTATGCCGACCATAAGAAAAATAAGTACTTTTCTGCAAATGCCTTTGAAGCCGACCTCGCTCGACAGCTTTTTATCGACTATTCCACACATAACCCCTGTGATATAATCAACCGCTGCAAAGATAACTAATGCTAGAAGTAATCCGTCCAGCTCACCAAAGAAATAACCTACACCGCCTCCAAGCGTTGCTACAATAATTTGCCATACTCTCCACATTTCTTTCATGCCTTATTCCCTCTCTATTCTGCTGTCTCTTCTGTTGGCTGCTCTGCAACAGATTTTGTAAAGTATTCTTGTTCAAGCACATTATTAAATTCATCAACAACAAAAATCTGCTCTTTAGTATATAAATCACTGTCCATCGCTGTTCCTAACTTCTTGTGATAAGATGCTAAAGCCTTGTTCTTTGAATCATACTCATAGATTCCTTTACCTTTGATTTTTTCATCGCCATCTGCGATTTCTATAACGTAATATTTCATTGGTTTAGTTCCTTTCTAAAATTATTTCAAAACAAATTCACCCACAAATCCATAATTGCCATTTGGTATCGGAGCATCAGCTAAAAAAGTAGACCCATTAGCACTCAATCTCGCTTGAACTCTAGTTGAAGCATTACCCATATATACAAATTGATGCGTCCGTAAAGCAGAAGTATAATTCTGAATAGTAAATATGTTTTCTCCGTTATTGATTTGGCTTGAAATACTTATATATCCAGTCGCTTTTGCAATTTTTGTTATCGGATTGAAATACAATTCAAAATCAGAATGACTACTTACTTTACTAGACCACGTTACGGTTAAAGCAATCCACTCACGCAATCCACTCAACTCATTCCCAACACTAGTTGGCTCATAGTAAGTACTGTTAGGTGGTGTGACACCTGTACAGCTTGCTTTGACCTTGTAGAGTACATTTTGATATATACAAAAGTCACCAGCTACGTATGACTTTGTTGACTTCCACTCGTCTGAAATATTTGAAAATGCATCTTTTTCATAAAGTGAAAAATCTGAACTATAAAAGGCACTTACTTCTAAATTTGTATTATCAGATTTGCGTAATGCAAAAGCATAATAACTGTGACCACCAATAGTTTCCTTATTAGTCCACGAGCCATAATAATCGCACTTGAAATCGCTATTAAATCCAACCACTACAAATCTATAAGAGTCATTGCAAGTAAAATCATACGATTTGTTTTTTTGTGCAACAATTAAATTTGTGCATCGTATTCTTGTTAATGAACTAACCTTTATTTGATTATATTCTTTTCCTAATTCTTGAGATATAGCACCTTGCTCTATCTTACCAACCTCTATACGTGGGTAATTTAGTATTTTTCTCTCTAAACTTGCAACAGCTTCATTACCATCAATCGGTATCGTGACAGGATTGGCTAACTCATAATAGAGATATACACCTTTTACTGAATTTGCAAATGTTGATATATCAGAATAATTTGCATCGTGAATTTTTACATATCCACTTGTGTCAACACATACACCATCATCGTATTCCCACACATCGTATGGCGAACGATTTTTATATTTGGAACAGTACAAATTCATTATTTTTTCATTCGATGATGCTTTCTTTACTACTGTTGCTAAATTTAGTGAATTGAATTGGTGCTTGCTACTACCGAAATATCCACTCCAATCCAAATCCCCAAGGTTCACTCTTCCAATCTTTTGAATGAACGTGTTGCCATCTAACTCATTCTGAATAGGACATTCCGTGGGTACTGTCCATCCTAGCATCTTGAGGTTAGCTTCATTTACTGCATAATCAACATCGTTTACATATAGATAACCTTCAAGCCTTAATTCGTCACCTGCGTGTATTTTTACGCAATCGTCAGCAAATTCCTCAACATACGCATTGTCAGTATCTCCAAACTCAAGTCTGTTTGGCAAATCTTCTTCTGCACTACTATTGCCTATCTTTACAAGTCTAGGTTCAATCCTAACAGCAGTATCTTCATTATCGCCAACTTGCATCGTGTTTGTTGTGATACTATCGCTGACAAAATTCTTCAAATCAGGCTTATTCTTTATATAGTCAGGTTCATCGCTATCATCAACGTCCCAATCAGCTTGTACTTGCTCTGTTGGACTAGGTGCATAAATATCATAATTTATGCCATCAATATTGATAGTTCCGATTTTTTCTCCACTTGTCTGATTTTTTGTGAACGTGACCTTCGACTTATTGCCGATAGCAGAAGTCAGGCTGTCTTTCATGCTTTTGATTAAGGCAAGCAACTTATCAAGTGAATTGTTGCCAAAAAAATCTATATTCATACTCGCACCACCTTACTTGAAGATAGCATTCCACTTTGCCTCTACTTCTGCTGCTGTTATTTCTTTAAGGTCGTCTATTTTTACATATTTTGATAAATCTACTGCTGTGCTACCAAATTTCTCAAAGCTCTGTGTAGTTGGTTTCCAGAAGTACTCATCATTAACATTTGGTGCTGAACCACCATTTGATACAAGATAAATTATTCCTGTCTTTGGTTCTGTGACCTGTTCCAACATCTCTTCGTATGATGCATAAGGACCATCAAAGGAAATGCCTGTGATTTTACTCATTGCATTGGCTATAGCCTTAACAACGTATGCTGTTGTAGCAATCTGCAAGGTATTTGTATCATC
>JAGHSX010000015.1 GCA_018065645.1 Candidatus Scybalousia scybalohippi | reverse complement strand
ATTAACAATAGTTTATTTCGGTGAAACAAAGACACTTTTTGAGATAAATTTCTTAACTTTGCATATTCAAAAAACAATAACCTTTTAACGACTATTTTTATGAAAAAGATATTTACAACCATACTGGTATTGCTGTTCTCTTTAAGTCTGCTTGCCTCAAACATATATACTTCTAAACCAGACAGATTCTCTACCAATAAAGAGACAAGCACATCAAAACCAGAGAAAAACAAAAACAAGAAGAAGATAATCAAATCCCTTATGGATAAAATGACCATAGAGGAAATGGTTGGCCAGTTGATAATGATAGACTCTTATGCCAAAGACGACTCTACATACTACAAAAGCATTATCCGACAACTTGATTCCAACAATGTGGGTGGAGTATGTTTCTTCAAAGGTACTACTGCTGAGCTTTTAAAACTCAACAAGATATATGACTCTCATGCAAATATCCCTCTATTTGTTGCTATAGACGGAGAGTGGGGACTGAATATGAGAATGACAGACGTTAAGTCTTATCCTGTTTCCATGACTTTAGGCGCCTTGCCTAAGAAAAGCTATTCTCTTGTCTATGATATGGCAGAGAATATTGCTCAACAATGTCTTAGCCTTGGAATAAATATCAACTTTGCTCCAGATGTGGATATCAACATCAACCCTAACAATCCTGTGATAAACATGCGTTCTTTTGGACAGGACAAATACAAGGTTTCTCTGTTGGCAGAGCAGTATGTCAAAGGATTGCAAGACAATGGAGTAATGGCTGTAATCAAGCATTTTCCAGGTCACGGAGATACAGAGACAGACTCCCACAAAGCCACTCCACTTATCACTCATACAAAAGGAGACATAGACACTATAGACACATACCCATTTAGATACAACATCAAAAAGGGAGCATGGGCTGTTATGGTAGGGCATTTGCAGGTAGATGCTTTAAGCCAAGACACACTTGTGCCAGCTTCTATCAACAAGGATATTATCAACGACTATCTTTTGGATGATTGTGAGTTTGAGGGATTGGTGTTTACAGATGCTATGAATATGAAAGGCCTTACCACTCGTTTTGGTCAGGGAGAAGCAGAGGTAAAAGCATTGGAAGCCGGTGTGGATATCATACTTATGCCAGAAAACACAGACAAAGCTATCAAAGCCATATTGTCTGCTATAGAGAGTGGTAGAATATCCGAAAAACTTATAAAAGAGAAATGCAAAAAGATTCTTTCTTGGAAATATGATATGGGTTTGTTCAAAAACAGAGGCAAGTTCTCTCCTATTTCAAACCAACTATTTGACAAAGAAGAAAAAATCAATACTGAGATTGCAGAAAATGTGATAACTCTTATAGGCAATCAAAGTAATGTTGTACCTATGAGAAATCCCAACGACTCTGTCACACTTATTACCGTAGGCAACGCAAACTTTGACACTCTTATAGCAGAGATGAAGAAACATTGCCAACTTTCCATTGTAAAAATAAATTCCAATATGAAGAGAATGGAAAGAGACGTTTTGATAAGAAACATTTCTTCCAATCACCAGCTTATTACTGCCATAGGCGGAGCAAGATTCTCCAATGCTAAATCCAAATACGGCATTCCAGACTGTAGTGTAAGCCTATTGGAACAGATAGAGTCCATAAGAAAAGACAGCAACATAGTATTATTGTTTGCAAATCCTTATGTATTCAAACTTATAGATAGTGCTTATACATGCCAAGCCTTTTTGGTGGGTTATGAAAACAACGCCTATACACAAAAAGCAATGGCAAAAGCCTTGTTTGGAGAGATAAGTTGTAAAGGATTCTTACCTGTGACTGTAAAACGTACTCACGTAGAAGACGAAGAAGAGGAAGACCAGGAATACCGATACTATATGGACAACAATATTGACCTTGCAATGGTGCAGCAGATAGACTCCATAGCAAATAGTGGTATCACAGAAAAAGCATATCCTGGCTGTCAAGTATTGGTTGCAAAAGATGGCAAGATACTTATCAACAAGAGTTACGGATACTATACCTACGACAACGACAAAGAAGTTACAAGCAACACTATATATGACATTGCCTCTCTTACCAAGGTTATGGCTACTACTCTTGCCGTCATGAAACTATATGATGAAGGAAAGATAAAACTTGATGAAAAAGTTTCCACATATATTCCAGAATTAAAGAAATGCAACGCTGGTAAGCTGACTATAAAAGAATTACTTTCTCACTACTCTACCCTTCCTGCTACATATCCATTCTATAGAATGCAGACAAAGGAAACCAACAAAAAGAAAGCTGTAATAGAACAACTGAAGAAAATAAATACAGACAAAAAGAAAAGATACTTGTATAGTGACCTTAACTTCCTTGTGTTGCAGCTGGCCGTAGAAAACATAACTTCCAAGAATCTTGACGAATACCTTGAAGAAAAGTTCTACGCTCCTATGGAATTGTCTCACACAACATTCAATCCTTTAATGAATGGAGTCAACCAAGAAAACATAGCTCCTACAGAACTGGATACTATCATACGTCATCAGCAGATAGTGGGAGAAGTTCACGACCCTATGGCTTACTATCTTGATGGAGTATGCGGAAATGCAGGTTTGTTCTCTACAACAGAAGATTTGTTCAAGATTTGCCAAATGATATTGAACAATGGAACATACAACAACAAGAAATATCTTGACAGTACTACCATTGCCACATTCAATCACAGGTATTATGAAAACCTTGGAGTAAGAAGAGCCCTTGGATTTGACAAACCATTCATACACGGAGAATCATCTCATTGTTCTAAATATGCTTCACAAAAGAGTATAGGTCATTCTGGTTTCACAGGCACATACCTTTGGATAGAACCAGAAAACAAGACTATATTCATATTCCTATCAAATCGTGTTTACCCTTCTGCAAATCCTAACAAACTGTCTAAACTCAATATTAGAACAGATATGAATAATGTTATTTATAGATATTAAACAATGTAATTACAATAAGTTATGAAAAAATTCATCTTAACCTTTGCTCTTGGATTATTTTCCTTGGCAAACATTGCTCAGGCGCAAGAGTCGTTTAGAGTCACAGAAGACTCTTTTGAGCAACTGCAAATAGCATTCAACTCTGGACAGTTGTCTACTGAATCTGTCACAGCCTTTGGACAAGAGTTCACTGTGCTGAATATGACTGGTGCTATCTTCTCTAGCAAAGAGGGTAACCCAAATCTTCCAACATATTCCAAAATGATAGAGGTCCCTATCTGTGGAAACTCTCCTGCAAGAGTATTGATAAGCAATGCTGTCTATGACACTATAGATTTGACAAGCCTAGGTTTGACACACAAGGTTATGCCTTTGCAACCATCTCGCAGCAAATCAGACACAGGTGTTCATAGTTTGGTTATCAATGACTATGCTTACAACACAGATGCTTTCAGTAACAATCCACTTGCGATGGTGGATGAAGTAGGTATTGCTAGAGACAGAAAACTGGCAAGACTGGAAATATCACCTATAGCATACAACCCTGTAAGCAACAAAATCATAGTTTGCCGTCAAGCTACTATAACAATCAAGTATAGCAATGTAGATATTCAGGCAACGAAACAGTTGTATGAGCGCTACCACTCTCCAGCATTCAACAGCGGAGCAAATGCTATCAACAACCTGTATGAGAAATCCATCAGTAGCAACAACGTAGCCATACGTTATCTTATAGTTGCGCATAGTTCTTTCCACAACCAACTAGACAATTTCGTTCAGTGGAAAAGACGTAAGGGATTTATTACAGACATCGTGTACACAGATGATGCAAACGTAGGTACTACATCAAATGCTATAGCCAACTATATCAAAAGTCAGTACACAAATGCTACAGCAGAGAATCCAGCTCCTACATACTTGTTGATAGTAGGTGATCACGAACAGATACCTGCCTTCACAGGACAGACAGATTCAGATCACATCACAGACCTTTACTTCACTACTTGGACAAATGGGGACATCATACCAGACTGTTATTATGGACGTTTCTCTGCAAAATACATCAGCCAGCTTACTCCTCAAATAGACAAGACTCTTATGTATGAACAATACACATTTGCAGATCCTTCTTTCCTTGACCGTGCAGTTATGGTAGCAGGTAATGACCAAGGTACATCTGGAGACTATGGCTACACTCACGCAGACCCTGCTATGGACTACAGCGTAACACACTATATAAATGGAGACAATGGTTTTTCTTCTGTAAGATATTTCAAAAACAATACTTCCATCAATCCTAACGCTACAAACGTAACTGTAGCAAACAACGACAACGATGCCACAGTAAGAAACTATTACAACCAGGGTGCTGGTTGGATCAACTACTCTGCTCATGGTAGTGCTACAAGCTGGGGTTCTCCTAGTCTTACTACAAGTAATGTTTCTAGTATGACCAACACACAAAAGTTTGGCATCATGATAGGCAACTGTTGTTTGACAAACAAATTTGAAACTGACGCATGTTTGGGTGAAGCTTTGTTAAGAAAAAACAACTATTGTGGTGCTGTAGGTTACATAGGTGGTAGCAATAGTACATACTGGTATGAAGACTTTTATTGGGCTGTAGGACTAAGAAGTTCTAGCAGCATAGGACCTACAATGTCTATGAACTACGATGCAAACCACCTAGGTGCATACGACCGTATTTGTCACACTCACAACGAAGCACAAAGCCAATGGGTTGCAACACAAGGTGCACTTATGATGGTAGGAAATATGGCTGTACAATCTTCTACATCTTCTCTTAGAAATTACTATTGGGAAATATATCATCTTATGGGAGACCCTTCTCTTATGCCATATTTGACACAGGCAGACACTATGACTCTTGTAACTAACCCTACTATCCTTTGCGGTACTACAAGTATGTCTATTCAGACTGTTCCTTATGCATATGTAGCTCTTACAGATACAACCAATCACAACCTTGTAGCATGCGCATACGCCGACGCAAATGGTATGGCAACACTTACTCTTGCCAGCTCTCTAAGCGTAGGTGGATACGAATTAGCATCTTCTGCTCAACAATACCGTACTAAAATAATTCCTATAGAAATCATCATAGGCAATGGCCCTTATGTTGTAGCATTGGTTTCTACTCCTCAAAACATGCCTGTAGCAGGAAACGCAACAACATTGAATGCAAAAATTGCTAACCTTGGCAATGCTACAGCCAACAATGTTATGGTTCACTGGTCAACAGACAATAGCGACGTAAGCTTTGTAAGTGAAAACTCTTTGGCCGGCAATATTCCTGCAGGAGATACAGTAAGCGTAAATATTCCTATAAATGTTAATGCTGCTGCAAGAGATATGTCTTCATTCATACTTGCTGCTTCTACATCTTGGTCAAACTGCACAGCTGCTACCGAGACTTACAAACAGATAGACATACATGCTCCAAAGATGGTTTTGACTTGCACAAATGCTCCATCAAGCATTACTCCTAATCAAAACTATAGCCTTAACATATCTGTTTCAAACCAAGGTCATGCAAATCTTGCTTCAGGTGTAGTTGATGTAACAACAGACAACTGGCTTGCAAGTCTTTCTACATCTTCCAATACAAACATACAGGCAGCCGTAGGTAGTACAACAAATCTTACTTATCAACTTAATATCAGCAATGATATGCCAGACCAGATATTGTTGCCTATACTTATGAAGGTTACAACTCCTGACTACACTATAGCTGACACTCTTTCACTTATAGTAGGAACTCCATCTGTAGAAACATTTGAAAACGGATTTGTATTCACAGACTGGTCTCAAGGTTCTCATCCATGGCAAACAACAACCAACGCATATTATCAGGGTTCTTACTCTGCACGTTCAAATGCATCTTTGACTCACAACCAATCATCTGAAATGACTATAACAAGATCTTCTTCTGTAGCAGACAGTATAACATTCTTCTACAAAGTTTCTTCAGAAGAAAACTACGACAAGTTCCACTTCTACATAGACGGACAGCAAAAGATAGAAGAATCTGGTGTAGTGGATTGGCAACGTGCAGCCTTTGCTGTAAGCGCTGGCTCACATACATACAAGTTCTCATACGATAAAGACGGTAGCATGGACAGAAACAGCGACTGTGTATGGATAGACAATGTAAAACTTCCTGCAACATATCGCAACACTATATATAGTTACGATACAGTTTGCTTTGGTTCTTCTACCAACATATTGGGAACAACAATAAACGCAAACACAGCTGGAGATACTATGGTAGTAGCAAGCAACAACACTACAACAAGATTTGCACACATACATGTACGACCAGAAAACGAGGCAATAGATTCTACAATCGTTGTTTGTGATTCATTTGTTATGGACGGTGTTACATACACAGAATCTGCTAACATAACTGGTAGCACATTTGACGAACACAACTGTCCTCAACCTCTAAACATCAACCTTATAGTAAACAACAGCACATACGACACAATAACTGTAACAACTGAAGCAAGCCAGTACACTTGGAACAACACTACCTACACAAACAATGGTACATACTCTCAAACTCTGCAAAACGCTAACGGCTGCGACAGCATCATAACACTTCAGCTTACTCTTAACAGTGGCGCAGGTATTGAGATGATAGAAAACAACAACACAATATCTGCTTATCCAAACCCAACTGCAAATATTGTAAACTTCAGCCAGATGATAGACAACGCTGTAGTATATGATATGAATGGCAAGAAAGTTATGACTATCCACAACAGCGACACAGCAGACTTTTCTTCTCTACCTAGTGGTGTTTACAATCTACAGATAACAGAAGAAAACACTATCAAAGTTGTTCGTATTGTAGTACAAAGATAACAACAACTCTATATAACAAAAATACCTGACAGGATTTTCTGTCAGGTATTTTTTTTATCTTTCTTATATGAGATTGAGAGCAATTTCTATGTTTCGTGGATTAGTCTGTAGGCTATGGAGCCTGGCTGAGGACTTGCAGGGCAGTTGTCTTTGTCAAACCAGTCTGCGTCGGAGATTTCATCTGCTTGCAGTTTCAGTTCTCCACTCTCATATTCTGCTGTAAAACCTAGCATAAGTTGTGAAGGGAATGGCCAGCTTTGACTACCAAAATATTTCACATTCTTGACCTTTATACCTGTTTCCTCAAATATCTCTCTTTCCACAGTTCTTTCTGCAGACTCTCCTGCTTCCATAAATCCTGCTATGCAAGCATAAATATTCTGATTTCTTTGCACATGTCGTGCCAAAAGAATCTTACCATCTTCCTTATGCACTACAACTATTATGCAAGGCTCTATACGAGGAAAGATAAGGTTATCACATTCTGGGCAATAGCGTGCTGTAAGCGTTTCGTGTTCCTTAAGTTCTGCTCCACAACGGCCACAATATCTTGTATTCTTTCTCCACTCCAGCAAAGCCTTTGCCCTTGCCAAAGAAAAACAATCCTCGCTGCCAAGAGTGGCAAACATTTTTCTTATTGGAACCCATTGGTACTCTTCTGGCAATACTGCCTCTTTTGTCAAACCTATGACCTCTATATCGGAAGACTTTTCTTCAAAATCTTCTGTTGTCTTACAACACTTTCTCAAAACATCAAGGTCTTCCCTACTCAAAAAACTATTATCTTTTCGCAAGACCAAGTCTCTGTCACATAATGCAAAAAAACTTTTCATAATGTCTATCACTTCATTTTGTATCAACAAATATTTTATCATCTAATATTACAACTAACAATACTATAGACAATCCGTCATAAAAATAGGTACAAGCATCGTCTCAGCATCCTTACGCAGATCCTTTGTGTAGATAAGATAGCGATTGCTGATGCGTGATGAGAATTTTTTACAGAAAGCATCGAGAGACGAATGGGTTTTGTATCCCGATGATTTCACTTCTATAGGACAGATCTTGCTACCTCTTGATATGAGAAAATCTACCTCATAGTTGTGTTTGCCGCTTTCAGTAGGCCACGTATGGTAGAAGAGTTCGTTCCCTGCGCTCTTGAGCATCTGTGCCACCATATTCTCAAAGACATAGCCCAAATCCGCACTAAGTTTGTCTGCAAGAAGTTTCTGGTAAATTACATTTTCTGTATAATCTTTATCCCAAAATGCCATAGTGATAAATAAGCCTGTATCATTGATAAACATCTTAAACTGACCTGTGTCTTTATGGAGTGAGAGTCCGATATTGGGGTCATTTGCGTGATGGGATATAAGCACGGCCTTGGAGTCCTCCATATCTTGTATAATTTCTGCTAACCGATCTACTTTTGCATCTTCTATTACCGATGCTATCTTGTAGCGCGAAGCATTCCTATTGAGTTGGGCTGGTATGGCATAAAACATTCTTGTAGCTCTACCTGTAGGATCAATCTTACGGAAATCATCTGCATACAACTCAATAATTTCACGTTTCACACTATCCACCAAACTCAGGTTGTTGGTATTGAGATACGTATTGACGGCTTGTGGCATACCACCTACAAGCATATAAAGGCGAAAATCACCCATCATTTTTCTTACCACTCCATCGCCAAGTCCCATACGACTATCAAAGACTGTACGAAGCATAGGCATAGAAACATCATCACCCATTGCCCATCGAAACTCTTCATAATCCATCGGGTAAAGTGTTAGACGTGTCTCTTCACTAGGGATACGAATGTTCTTGGTGTATTTCTTAATACTCAATAGAGAACCTGTCTCTATGTAGTCATAACGATGATCTTTCACAAGTTTCTTGATAGCCTGACGAGCTAGAGGACAAAATTGTACTTCATCGAATATGATAACTGACTTGCATGGGATAAGTATCGTATTATATAGAAATTGAAGGCGTAAAAAGATTGTATCCAAATTTGAGATATCATTGAACAAATCTTTTACTTCTTGTGCACACTCTGTAAAGTCAATGAGGATGTAGGATGAGTATTCATTCTTGGCAAACTGTTCTGCAATAGTTGATTTACCCACACGGCGTGCTCCTTTTATGAGCAAAGCTGTCGACCCCTGTCTTTCTTGCTTCCATTGTAGCATCTTGCTATAGAACTTACGTTTGAAAATTCTTTCCTCCATAATTTTCAATATATATTTTTTGCAAAATTAACAGAAAATAGTTATTCCTCAAAATTTATTTTCGGCAAAATGCCAATTTCCTCACATTTTAACTAAAACAATATGCCAATTT
>JAGHSX010000130.1 GCA_018065645.1 Candidatus Scybalousia scybalohippi | reverse complement strand
ATATCTTTGCATCGGGGAGCAATATTATTTATGAGAAAAATATTACTACTAACTTTATGTCTATTTTCCCTATGCATTGTAAATGCACAGGTAGATAGCGTCATTGTGTTAGCAGGAGACCCTACAATATACATAAATCCACAAAAGACTTATTCCATACTCGATCCTGGAGGAAGTGGAAATTATGGCTCAAATACAAGCGCTTCTATTACTCTTATTTCTAATGATTCTAGTCCAATAAACCTTTGTTGTAAATCTCTTGGACTTTCCAACAATGATTATGTTGAAATATATGATGGAACTAATATGTTAGGGACCTTACTACATAGATTTGAATCAAGCTCTACTCAAACACAAGCAGCTATTACTTGTGAAACAGGCTCTTGTTTCATAATCTTTCATAGTGGACCTGGAAGCAATAATGCCGGATTTGAGTTCTATGTAAATATTTCGTCTGTTTACAATATAGATGCTTATGATCTTTCCAGCAGAAGTGTTTCTCTATCTTGGGAAGATTTGAATAGTGATGTAACAAATTGGGAAATAACTTATACAAAAGGCCAGACACAAAATACAGTATATTCATCAACAAATACCATAACATTAAATGATTTGGAATGCGAATCCACATATAGCGTTTATATCAATTCTCCTATTGTAGGAAATAGCGTATGTCACTACACATTTACTACCCTATGTGATATTACAAACTATAATTGTCATCAAATAAATGATTCTTGCTTTGTTTTTCAATTTAATAGTAGCTTAACAGAAGGAGATTGGCTAATAACTCTATCTAAGCCTGGAGCAGAAGATATAGAAATCAACTTAGGGAACAATACTACAAGTGATACTATCTGTGGATTAAATGCAAATATAGTCCATGACATGACCATCACAAATTCATTATACGGAGATGTATGCTGTGGCCCAGTCACATTTGGTTCTGCACCTCCATGTGAAAGACACTGTTATAATATTCTTGCCACAAGTGTTTCTAGTGATGGTGCAATAATTGAGTGGTTAGACCTTATGTCTAATGCATCTAGTTGGCATGTTGTAGTGGATGGTCCTAATTATCACCTAGACACCATAGTCTATGAAACGTATTTAAACATAGAAGGCCTAGCAAACAACACCTCTTATATATTATCCGTAGAAGATAATATTCCTTACGAAACAGATAATCCTTGCCCAAGTTCTTGCGGCTTTTCTACGGCATGTGCTATGGACAACATACATTTTCTAGGATTCCAGAACATAGATGAAACTAGCGTATCTTTCTCTTGGATAGATGAGTTTGATGTTAATTATTGGAATATTTATTATGAAAAATCATCAGAAGATACATATACAAATCATTTAATAGTATATAGTAATTCCATTACCATAGATTCTCTGGAAGGCAACACCTCCTATGTTTTTCTAATTACAGATTCTATCAACAATGGTGTGCTATGCTCCTACCATCCACAAAATGTAACAACTATTTGTCACGATAATATAGGTTGCATAGATTATACCGATATTCATTCTTGTAGAGTAACAGCAACCTATGGCACTATTGCAGAACCAGCACAAAATATAGGTGTATTGGATTTTGGCTCACAAGAAAGAGACTCTCGTTTAACCGTAATAGAAGATACCTCTGCCAGAGATGCACGAACAAATTACCAACTGAAGATGATACCTGACGGCATGGACGCTTCTGTTAGACTAGGCAATTGGGCTGCTGGCATGGAGGCTGAAATGGTAACATACAAATTTGTAGTTGACACTTCCATTAGTGACTTAATAACTTTGAAGTATGCAGCCATATTAGAAAATCCAGAACATACCTCATCTGAACAACCAAAATTTACAATGAAAGTATTTGACAGCCAAATGAGAGAAATAAATCCTAGATGTTTTACAAAATCTTTTGTTGCAGATGAAAGTCAAGGATACCATGTAAATCTTTGGCACGAAAATATCGAATTGGAAGATGGCACAATATACGATTCCGTTCACTATGTTCTATGGAAAGACTGGGAAAGTGTAAGTCTTGTATTAGATGAGTTTCACAACCAAACCATTTACATCAGACTAGTAAGTTATGATTGTGCAAAAGCTGGACACTTCGGCTATGCATATTTTGCATTAAGTTGTGGAAAGAAAGAAATTATTTCCAACGGTTGTGGCGATGTATCCAACAATATGCTAGAAGCTCCAGAGGGATTTACATACGAGTGGTACAATGTAACAGATAGATGGACCATCTTATCCAATGATAGAATATTTTACCCTCCTGCTCCAGGTCATTATGAATGCCGTGCAACATTTATTGGTACCAACGACTGCTGGGTAATTCTGCCTGCACAGGTTAACAATAGATACATTCAACCAAATTTCCACCAAGAAATATTAGGAACTGAAAAATGTATGATACAAGTCCAGCTTCACAATGATAGTTATATTTCCTTAGACTACGATGGTAATGAATTTAGCAATGAAAGAATAGAGTCTTATAATTGGAGCATTTCAAGTAACAATCTAAACTTGTATTTTGAACAAGATTCTCCATATCTGCTTTTACCAGAAGGAGAATACAATATAAAACTTTGTGCTTCTGTAGATAACGGACTATGCACACAATGTATAGAAAAGCCTTTAAGTTTAGTCTATCCAGTAATCGACACTACCATTTACTATAATATCTGCGAAAATGAATCTTTTGACTTTAACGGAACAATATTGTCTATAGAAGGTTCTTACTCAGATACTCTCTCCACCTTAGAGGGATGTGATAGTGTCGTAAATTTGAATTTATATGTAAATCCAACATACAACGATACCATAGAAGCAATTATTGAATATGGAACTACCTACAACAAATATAACTTCTATGAAAAAGACGCTGGCACATATTATCAATATCTTAGTACTAATGCAGGATGTGATTCCATAATCACCTTATCTTTGGAAGTTAAGGACGCTTTTCTTGTATCTGTTCCTAGTGCCATTACTCCAGACAAAGACTACGTTGAAAATGCTTACTTCAGAATCTATACCGACTATGATATAGTGGAAACAAACGAATACAAAATATTTGACCGTTGGGGTACACTGGTCTTTGAAGGAAAATCTATCACTGATTTTTGGGACGGAAAATACAAAGGCGAGTTTGTCCCTCAAGGAACTTATGTGTACAAAATAATTTACCACTCTATCTATAGTCCTAATGATAATAAGGTCCTATCTGGAAGTTTTATGGTTTTATACTAAAAAACTCTTCTTATTATTTTTCTAAATCCTCTTGTTTTTTCTTCTTGCCCCGATACATTGGGGTAAAGACCGCACCATCATCTAGTAAATGAAACTGTGCTTCGGCGAGTTTTTCTTTCAAGCGTTTCGATGGTTTGTAAAGTATTCCCACACGCTTTATACTTCTATGAGTGACTTTCTCTGGGGTAGGCATCGCCGTAGCCTCTATTTTAGGAGCAAATGTTCCCAACAGTCCTAAATCGACTTTGAATCCATCAAGGATAAACGACTCCAAACAGTCCTCCAACTGCTGCAAGGCAAGAAAGACTTCTCCCTGTGCCATAGTTGTATTGTGTGCAATATAGTCTGCAACATCTTCCAAATACAAAGTGGATTGCAAAACATTTTTTGCTACATATCCTTCTCTTATTTCTCCGTGAGCATAGATTTTTTTCTTAAATCTTCTATATAAAATAGCCATAATTTTATCTCCTATATTTTACGTTTTTAATTTCTAGTTTTCATGTTTAAGATTGCTAATCTTAATGTTTGAAATCACTAATCTTCATATTGCAGGTTGCGAAAAGACTATTCGCACTATAAAAAAGCACCTTTCGTACTATGCGAAAAGACTTTTCGCACAGTACGAATAGTCTTTTCGCAATTTCGTTTATGAAGATTAGCAATCTTAAACATCTTGTTTAGCGATTTGAAAAATGAAGATTACTTTTTATCTTCAAAAGCATCAACTATTTTTGTAACAAGAGGGTTGCGGACTATATCTGTATTTGTCAAATATATAGTTGCAATCTCTGGTATATCTTTCAATATCTTCACCGTTGGCATAAGACCTGAAGGCTGGTGATGTGGCAAATCGGATTGTGAAGGGTCTCCTGTTATGATAAACTTGGAATAGTTTCCCATACGTGTAAGAAACATCTTGATTTGAGAAAGTGTTGCATTTTGTGCTTCGTCCAAGATAACAAAACAGTTTTCCAATGTTCTTCCTCTCATAAAAGCCAGTGGAACTATCTCTATGATATGATGTTCTATATATTCGTCCAACTTGCTTTGTGTAAGCATATCCCTAAGAGCATCATATAATGGCTGTAGGTATGGGTCTAGTTTATCTTTCAAATCTCCAGGAAGAAATCCAAGATTTTCGCCTGCCTCTACAGCAGGACGGGTAAGGATTATCTTTCTAACTCTTTTCTCTTTAAGATATTTTACAGCCAAAGCAACAGCTGTATAAGTCTTACCGCTACCAGCAGGACCTATGGCAAAGAGCATATCTTTCTTGTCAATTTCCTTAACCATTCTTTCCTGATTCTTTGTTCTGGCTTTGATAGCAAGACCTTTAGCTCCATAGACAAGTACCTCTGCATTATCTTCCTTCACATCTTCTTGCTGAAAGATAGACATTATCAGTTTTTCTGTTATTTCCTTGTGTTTGTAATAAGAAGACAACAACTGTTCAAAAAAGATAGAGAATCTCTCCATATCCATAGGCGAGCCTTGTACAGACATTTGCTGAGAACGAACAGTAATGTTTAACTGAGGAAAAATGAGTTTGATAAATTGCAAGTTCTTTTCATTTACCCCAAACAATTCTGTCTGGTTTATGCTTGAAATATCGTATGATTGTGATTCCATATCTTTATTTTATTATCTTAAATTCTGTTCTACGATTTTGTTTTCTACCTTCTTCTGTGTTGTTGTCTGCTATTGGCTGTGTCTGTCCATAACCCTGAGAGGTAATTCTATCAGGACTGATTCCTTTTTCTATCAAATAGTTTCTAACACTTTGTGCTCTATTCTTTGAAAGTGTTTGATTGTACTCTGCCTTACCTTGGCTATCTGTATGTCCAGAGATTTCTATTCTAATACTAGGGTTGTTGTTCAGCAATTCCAGCAAAGTCTCCAGCTCTGGCAAAGAACTGTCAAGCAATTCGTATGAGTTGGTCGCAAAGAATATATTTTGCAAGACAACCTTTGAGCCTTCCTTTATTGCCAACAGATGTATGTCTTTCTCATAATATTTTGATTCCAGATCCTTTGGAATAGAGAAATTTTCAGAATAAAACAAGTATCCTTCACATTCTACACTCAAAGCATAATCTGCTCCGCAAGGCAAAGTCATCAAATATGTTGAAAGCAGTTTGTCTGAGAATGTTTCTGCTACAACCTTGTTGGTTTTCAAATCCTTTATCTTGAACTTAGCCTCTTGCAAAGTTTTGTTGTCATCATAGAATACTTTTCCTTTCATACAAATGACAGGAGTAGGTCTAAGTGTCTGGTCAAGTTCAAAAGCATAGAGATTCATCTTGCCATTACTCTCTTCTATTCTGTCTGTGGCAAAAACTGCATAGGTTGCATCTGGAGAAACCACCAAACAACTTTCATCTTTCTCGGTATTGATAGGATAACCAAGATTTTTAGGTTCGGAGAACTTTCCATTAAGAATAGAAACTGAATAAATATCCAAGCCACCCATTCCTATATGACCATCGGAAGCAAAATACAAGGTTGTGTTTGACGGATGAATGAATGGAGAAAGCTCTGCTCCAGGGGTATTTACCTTATCCCCCAGATTTTTTGCCTTGGTCCACGTGCCATCTTTTTTCAAATAAGAGTAATAGATATCACTCTTTCCAAATCCTCCTTCCCTATTGGAAACAAAAAACAATGTTCTTCCGTCTGATGCTATGCTTGGCTGTGAATCCCATGAAGAAGAGTTTACATTTGGCCCAAGATTCTTTGGCTTGCTCCAAGTATTATCACCTTTTCTTTGACAAACATAGATATCACAAGAGCCTAAACCATCTTTTGCTCCACATTTTGCGAAAAACATGTATCTTCCGTCAGGACTGATAGAGCCTGCTCCTACATTTTCTTCGCTATTTGGAGGGAATGGCATCTTTTGTTTTTTTGACCAAGTTGGAAGATTTGTAGTGGATTCTTCTTTCTTACAACAGAAGAAGTCTTCTTTGTCCTGTGTTCTCTGAGTTATGTATAATTGTTCATCTACTGTAAGAGTTGGTAGATATTGATAATTTTCATCATTAACATTTTCTCCCAATGAATATGGAGAGAACTCTACTGGGTGAAGAAGATTATATTCTATGAATTCTATATTTTTCAATTCCTTTTCACACTCCAATTTCCTTTCTTTGTACTTTGGTCTTTTCTCATTGGCTATGTAGTATGAAAAATACTCCTTCGCCTTGGAGTAGTCTTTCATCTGCTTTTTCATTGTCCCCAATCTATAGTAGGAATTCATGTCTGAATTTGGAGAAAGACTTATACTCTTTTCATAGTATGAGCAGGCTGTAATGTAATCATCTTTCCCACAATATATTTGTCCCAACCCAGCATAAGCAGGCGCATAGTCTGGATACTTTTTTGTAACCTCTACCAAAGTTTCTATACACTTAGTTTCATTTCCTTTTTGAGCATACTCGTATGCCTTATCCATAAGTTTTTCTGCCTTGCTATTATCCTGACAATAACCTGAGGTGAAAAAGAAAAACAATACAAGAAAATAAAATAGCTTTTTCATAGTTATACAATATTATAGAGTGTATTTCAAAATAACGATGCAAAGATAGCAAGAATTCCCAAAATTTTCATATTTTTGCAAATGAATAAAATTAAAAGGTAAAGAATACTACGATGAAAAAGATAGTTTTGTACATAGTTGCGATACTTGCAAACCTTAGCCTTATGGCTCAAATGGATGTTTCTTTTGGTAAAAGATTTTACGATATAAAGGACGATTGTATGGACGTGAAGATGATAGCAGAAGATAATTCTGGATATTATTTTTACTATTGTATGAATGAGTATCAAGGTGAAGGTGAATTTGCATACAAATACTATCTTGCTCATTCCGATGTAGACGGAAACATTATAAAGGTTGCAAAGATTGACTTTGGATCTCCTAGTTACAAAATAGAACAAACTTGGAGAAACAACAATCTTGTAGGTTTTATTCTTTCCAAAACAAAGAAAGACAAAGTAAAAGAGACACGCCGTTCTTCCAGAAGCAAGACAACTCCAAAGGAAACTGGAACAGAAAAACTTTATGTACAATATCTGCATCTTTCTGATATGAGATTGATAGATACTCCTCAACTATTTCTAAATTACTCTTACGTTGTAGATTCTGCACAAAAACCTTTCTTGTTCTCTTTCTCTGAAAACAAGACAAAGATGGTATTTTGTTTGAAACAAGGTGATTCTACCAGTTCAAATGCTCAAGTGAAAGTCTACAATACTCAAATGGGACTTCTTTGGAACAAGACATACAAACTGCCTAATCCAGAAGGTATGAAAATGGAAATCCAGGATGTATGTGTAAACAATGATGGAGACAAAGTTCTTCTTGCAGTAAAGGCTAATGCTCAAGGCAAGAAAGTAAACCATAAAGATGATGTTGCTCATCTTATCTATATTTCAAAATTCCAAAACAAAGAATATTCTCTGCAAATACCAGAAGCATGGGCTACTCAAATGAAGTGCTGTTTCAATATGGAAGGTAATCATATGATAGCTGGATATTATGGTACAAGCAATGACAAACCAAATTGCGCAAGTGGAACATTTGCATACACTTTTGATGCAAGAAGATTACACCAGACCAATTTCTCTATGCAAGAGTTTAAAGAATATGAGACAGATGCCATGGTAGCAGAAAACAAGGATATGGCTGCACCTAGCGAATTTATAACCTATGTAGAAGAACTTGTTCCTATGGTTGGGGGTAATGTAGTAATGCTTGGAGAACAAAGATTCCAGTCACACATCATCCCTCCAAAACGTAGAGACCAGAAAGCTACAGGTGAAGAAGCTCTATTCTATAGAGACCTTGTTTTGACAAATATAGACAAGACAGGATTGGTTACAGGAAACGCTTTCATAGCTAAAAGACAAAAAGAATTTAAAGGCAACAACCAGTACAATGGATATGTAGTCACAAGAGATAGATTTGGAATGTATATAATGTTTAACGATCACATTGCAAATTACACAAAAGAAGGTAAGTTCTCTCCTAGTCGTCAATACAACTCAGACAAGATGAGAACACAAATAAACTTCGTTCAGGTATATTCTGATGGATCTTACAACTGGAGACAAGCCTTAAGAACAAACGAAATGAAAATGCCTTTATACAAGACAATCTTCCTTACAAACACTAAAGATATCTTGTTTATGTGTCACTGGGAAGACAACAATGTTATAGGCAAGTTTCAAACAAGGTAGTTATTTCTTGTAATGATGTGGAGTGAAGAAATGGAGTAGCATCTATATTCATTCCTTGACAAATATACTTGGAAAATTCCTTCATTTTATTCAATACCAAAGTTTCATTTTCTCTATACAAAGAGGAAATGAAATTTTGTTTTAATTCCATAACATAAGGTTTCAGTATCTGCTTATCAAAGAATATTCCTCTTATTTCTCCTGCAAGGAATGGATTTCTTACAACGCCCCTTCCTATCATCCAATTTGTAATATGAGGGAAACGAGTCTTAAGTCTTGTAAAATCTTCTACGGTAAAAATATCCCCATTATATATAATGGTATGCTTGATTTGTTTTGCATAATATTCAAACAAATCTTCATTTGCCTTTCCTTCATAGAAATCTATTGCTCGTCTTGGATGTATAGTTACATTCTTAATAGGATACGCATTTATCACAGGCAATAATGTTTCAAGGTCTTTATCTTCTTTTACACCAAGTCTTACCTTTAAAGACAATAGCAGATGTGTTTGATTTAATATACTATCTATTATTTTTTCTACCAATTCTTTTTCCCTCAACAAACCAGATCCTCTTTTTCTAGAGACTATATCTTTCTTAGGACATCCCATATTAAGATTTACTTCTCTATAGCCCATCTGTTCTATAATTTTACAAGTCTCTACTATTTGTTCAGGATTGTTTCCCAAAATCTGAGGAATAACTGGCATAGCACCAAGATTTGCCTGTGGTCTTACATCATCAAACTTTATACTCTTTGCATCTACACCATTGGAACAAACAGAAATGAAAGGAGAAACAGCATAATCTATGGTTTGAGGGAAAAATCTTTCATAAGCCTGTCTAAAAAACAAACTTGTAAGATTTTGCATAGGTGCAAGATATAATTTGTCTTCGCTGGTGAACAAGGAAGTATTGAAGACAAATGTTGTCTCTTTGTTGTAATTTTCTGTCGGTATCAAACGTATGATTCCCATTTGGCTTATATTTTAATAATTCCCTGAAAAAGATATTGCCTGATTCAACATCTTTACAAAAGGATAACATTCTTTCATATCTTTTACAACATTTTCTACCAAATCATCTGCAAGTAGGTAATCCTCATCTACAGGCTTGTTCAAAAGAAACGATTTCAACCTCAACAGATCATCATATTCACTTTCAGGCATTCCTTTTGGTCTTGTCTTTAGAGCATTTGATGTATCCAATGTAAAACCCTTTGTTTTCTTAATAACCTTGCGATAATTATCTCCATCGTTGAAGATATCTTCTCTTATCATTTGCAGCATATCTTTGTCTGGCATAAAACAGCCATTAAACAATCCGCTACCACCTGTACCATCTTCCCATCTTGGCTCTATGTGAAAATAATAACCTGCCTCCCATGATTTTTTTCCGCCAGGACAAATATAAATACCGAAATGTGTCTTATATGGAGACTTATCTTTGGAGAATCTAACATCTCTATAGAAACGATAGATACAATCTTTCAACTGCAGATGTCTGACACTCTCATCAAACTTACCTACCTCAAACAATATCTTCTCTGCTATTGCATTAAATTTGGCTTGACATTCATCATACCAAGATTTGTTTTGATGAAACCATTCTCTATTGTTATTGTATCTTACCTGAGTTAAAAAATTTAGTAAATCTTGCATTTCCATTTTTATGTTTTAACCATGCAAAGGTACAAAAAAAAGATAAATTTACGAATAATGCTACAAAAAAGACAATTTTTCTTACCAATAACCCACAAAAGAAAGAAATATTTACCACTTTTTTACGTTTGTATTATATAAAACAACATTGTTTCTTAATAAAAAATAGCCATGAATATAATTGAAAAATTAGATATCGATAAAATCAGAACATCAAATCTTACAGACTACACCGACGTGGATCTGTTCATTATAAATGATGTCCTTAACAAGATAGACTCAAGAAGAAACTCTTTCAACATCAATTTTATTGCCATAATTATTTGTTATTCTGGAACTCTATCAGGAGAGCTTAACACTAAGAAATTTTCTATTTCCACACAGGAGGTTCTTGTATGTAAACCTAACTCTATAATCTCTATAAAAGAAAAGAGTGATGATCTAAAGGTTGGACTGATAGGCTTAACCTTGCCAGCCCTAGATATTTCTTTATTTACAAACAAGCTTATTTGGCAAATAGAATTTCACATAGCAAAGAATCCTATTATCCACATACAGAATGAAGAAGACTTACAGTTAATAAATCTTTATCATGATATTGTTGCAATAAAAAACAAATACAAATCATCTGCTTTCCACAAAGAAATCATAAGAGGGCTTTTGTATTGTGTTATCTATGAGTTGGCAGCATTGGTTTGCAAACAATCCGAGAGTGAGAATGTAGGCAAAGAAGAACTAAGACAAGGGGACATTCTTTTCAGAAACTTCATAAAGATATTGTCTGAAGCTGATGGAAAAGTTCACTCTGTACAAGAGGTTGCAGACAAACTTAATGTCAGCGCAAAATATCTTTCAACTACCGTAAAAAAAGTAAGTAAGCGAACAGCTATGTATTGGATTCACGACTATATGTCTAAAGCCATTGAAAAAAATCTAAAATATTCAAGTTTATCTATAAAAGAGATTGCAACAAAGTTAAACTTTGAAAACATTTCTTTCTTTGGCAAGTTCACTAAACAACATCTTGGTTGTTCTCCTAAAGAATATAGAAAAAAGATGACAGATTAAGGAAATAACAACTCTTCGTTTCAATTTACTAAAACGCCGTTTCACTTGAATAACTCTTCGTTTTATTTCAGCGAAACGGCGTTTTATTTTTTGTTTGTTACTCCTTATTTCTTTCTACCAAAATCTGCTGGTATTTCTCCCCAGTTATCTGTATCCCATTTCAGGATCTTAGTTGTGTAGGTGTTGTTTCTCAACCATTCCTCTGCCCTATGAATATAGTCATATAATTCTTTAGTTTCGTCATTGAGAGGTAGTTTTGTTTTACATTTCTTTTCCTTAACCCATTTCATAGCATTAACGCTATCAGTATACAGAGGTTGAGGATAAGAGTGCCGTTTCATGTATGACAAGCCATGAACTATACCAAGAAATTCTCCTATGTTGTTTGTACCCAAAGGCGCTTTGTAATAAAACAATCGTTTTCCAGTCTTTACATAAACGCCCTGATATTCCATAACTCCAGGATTTCCACTACAGGCAGCATCCGTTGCTAAAGAATCCAGTATAGGAAGGTGTTCAAACGGATTGGCACCATTTTGTATCTGTCCCTTTCTCAACTGTTCCTGATAAGAAGTATATAATGCTTCCTTTGGTATGTGGTTGTATTGTTTTTGAGGTTTAGATTCTGGTTTTTGCTGATGGAAATTATATCCAGGAGTTTTGAATGCATATTCTGCTTCTTCATAGGTATCGTATGATTTGTATGAAGCTCTCTCAAACCCCTCCACGCTGGCTTTACAGTCTTCCCATTTGTTGAAGATACCAGTCTTTCTGCCAACCCAAACCACATAATATTTTTGTTTATGTTTCACTTTATTCTTTCGTGATTGTATTAGTAAAAAATTAGTCCTCCAGAAATATTTATCTTACCAATGTAATATCTCCTCCAGTAAGATAAACCTTGCCTCCTATACAATAAACCTCCAATCTATAATAATAAACACCCGGCTGACAAGGTTCATTCCTGAATGTTCCATTCCAAGATTGAGAAGCATCCTCTGTCTCAAATACTTTTTCTCCCCATCTGTCATAAATAGCAAAATTGATGTGATCTATATAATCTCCGCTTACGGTAATCACATCATTTTTCCCATCATTATTTGGAGTAAATATATTTGGCACATAGATATTTGGTTTATCACATTGGACATATTCTGCATAAACTGTTATAGAATCTTCTTTGTAGCAACCTTTATTATCTGTTACAAAGACTACATAGGTTGTAGTCTCATAAACTGTGGCATTTGTAACATAATAATGAGGTTTTGACAAATAATCACTTGGTGCCCAGGTATAATCAAAACCATCCAAATAAGTTGCCTCCAAGGTTATGGTATTTCCATCATATACATGAGTAGAAGAAGATGTTACCACAAAATTATCAAAAGATTCTATATTTGTAACCTCAACAGAAGATTGCGTCTTACAACCATTAGCATCCTCCACTTCCAAAGAATACATACCATTGCAAACATCAGCAATATCTTTTGTTGTTTCTCCATTACTCCATAGATATACATAAGGAATATTTCCTCCAGAAGTATTGGAAACCACAACGGCAGAACAGCCTGCTTCGCAATGGTTGTTTGTTGAAGAAAGTATCAAAGTAAGAGAATCGCTATCTTCTATCTTTATGGTGTTAGTCATTACGCACCCTGAAGCATCTGTCATAGTATAAGTATATTCTCCCGCAGAAAGATCTGTTGCTATACTGTCTGTTGTTCCATTACTCCACAAATAGGTATAAGGATAACTACCACCACTTACCTCAAGAGAGATGTTTCCATTATCTACACCTCTGCAAACGCTATTGCTTACAATTTCATTTATCACTATCTCTGTACTTGCACCTATGGAAAAAGTTTTGGAGGTATAGCAACCATCAGGAGCAATCATCATTAAAGCATATTCTCCAACAGAAAGATTTTCTATTGAAGGTGTATTATTGCTTGTATTAGATGACCACACATAAGTTGATCCTTCTGGGAAAGAAAAAGAAACTACTACCGCCTTTCCGTTGTTATCACTTGAGCAACCTACATCATAGGTCTGCAAAGTAAAATCATATCCTGTAAAATTCAACCATACACTATCCACATCAAAGCATGCTCCCTGGCTATACTTGACATATAGGTATCTGCTGGTATCATTTATTTCTATCTCATGATTTGCTCCAGACATAGTAAGCAAAGAAGAAAATGTCCTATCATAAGAGACCTCTACCTCAAAACCATTTCTAACAGGAACAAAATAAGAATATGGTCTGGAACAAAATTCTATAGTATCTGGCAAATCATTTGGATATCTTTCCAAATCTATATACTGATACAAAGTATCTTTGCAATAAGAATTGTCTATAATAAGTGAAAACAAAGTAGGATTGGAGATAGAAACATAAGGATTGGAGATAGTGGAATCTGAAAGAAATTCTCCAGGAGTCCAATTATATGAGATATTTTCGTTTGCCGTAGTTGAGAAATAATTCAATCCTATTTGGGTTGGCAATTCTCTACATACGGATATTGTATCCAGAAAGTAAGATGTATCTGACAGAATCAAAACATTCTTGGTTATGGTATCATACTCTCTACAGGCGTTCGTCATATAAGAAATTAAACTAACCTCATACAACCCACTTGTTGCATAAGTATGTGTTGGATTCTGAACAATGGAAGAATCTCCATCACCAAAATACCATTTAAACATATCTCCTCTGGAAAGGTTATTAAATGTTATAGGAGTATTGGCACAAGAAATATCTGGAGTAAGAAAATCTGCTACCGCAAAGTCGTAGTTTATGTTAAACTTAACAGAAGCCATATTACAATTTGCAGAAAGATTAGCGTCACTCCAAGCATTTGGTGTTGTTGGCAAATCCTGAGAAGCACCACACGAAGCACATATAGTCTGATAAAGATTTCCATATCTATCAAAGCGGGATGTACCTCCATCTACATGGTCTGCTCCATAGTTTACAGCAGTAGTATTTTCTCCGTAGAATGTAGCATAATCCAGTTGAGAAGCATCAGAAGCCAAAGACATAATATAGAAATCCTGTCCGTCTGTCTGTGTCATGTATGCGTTTGGAGTTACCTGCATATTTATAGTTCCAAGAGTTGAATAGCCCAAAGTATTTCTCATGTATTTGAATATTCTTCCCCAGCCTGCACAATATATCCTATTGCATACATCCACAGCAAAACCCGAAGGAGAGATATTTATCAATCCATCTCCTGTTCCAAATACTGTACTCCAAACAAGATTGTCCAACATAGGAGAAAATTTCGCAATAAATTGTCCGCTGTTTGGTATAGCATAGTTTACATTATGCACAAGAGTACTGCCTGGAGCTTTTGTCTGTCCATATATATGAGGATTTCCATATTTATCTAGTCTAACAAAATAGGCCTGGTCATATTCAGAAGATCCATAGAAAGTTGAAGATATAAGGGTTGTTCCATCAGAAGAAAGCAAGGACAGAAAAGCATCTACCGTTCCTCCATTGTATGTTGGACTATAAGAATTGTTTGTCGAAGGGAAGTTGGAAGAAGTTGTTCCACCTGTAACATATATTCTTCCCATATTGTCTATATCAATGGAATAAGCAGCATCATCATTCATTCCTCCCAGATATGTAGAGAACAATAAAGAAGAAAGAGAATGATCAAACTTGAAAACAACTGCTTCCTGTCCTCCATGGTTAGAGGTTTGGAAGGCGCTGGTGGTGGTAGGAAAATCATTTGAGAAAGTACAGCTGGCAACATAGACATTGTTTGCAGAATCTGTTATAAGTTCTCCTCTTGCACAATCTCCATAATTGTAATACAAAGAGTCGTTGCCATCATATAGTACAAGAGGATTTTGCCCATAGTATTGTCTGAAGTTAAGTCCATCATTGCCAGAACCACCGATAAGAGTTGAAGCAACAAGATTGTCTCCCATAGGAGAAAGACAGGTAACAAAAATATCAGAACCATTAGGATAGGTAATGCTTGTCTCATAAATCAAAGTTTCTCCTTGATGCATATCGTGTTGGAAAGCATTGTCTGAAACAGGAAAATTAGAGCTGCCTGTTGTCCCCAATATAACTATCTCATCATTTCTATTGACTATCATACTATGAGGCATCTCGCCCTTGTTTCCTCCAAGAAATGTAGAGAAAAGAAGATTTTCGCCAAGAGAATCATACTTGGTGATTACACAATCCCAATCTGAATCATACACGGTATCGTATGCTCCTTCTGTATATGGGTAATCGCCTCCATAGACTATACCACCACTAATCATCATACCCATATTGTCATAGCAAGATGTCATACCCCAAGAATCTGCATGAGAACCTATATATGTAGAAAAGACTAAACCTGGGTCTATGTAAAGAGTTTTTGTTTTGTCATAGTATTGTACGGAGTATGAAACAACATTTCCTTGTAGCACATAACAGCCTTCTACCTTTTTCTCTTCTCCGTTCTCTATAATATATATATATGGTTCACTTTCTATCATTTCGCCATACCTAGTTGTTAGGTGCAACTGATTTCCTTCCTTAGACAATCTTTCAACTCCTACATATTCCACCTTTATTTGCGAAATATCTGCCCCTGGACTTACAATAAAAGTGTGTTTTACATTTCCAAACAACTCACTGATATCCCAATCCACTCCATCATATATATTCTTGTAGATTACTCCTGTAGCAGACAAAACGTGCGATTTCCATTTGGATTTATCTTCTCCTTTGAAATAATTGCTATAACCCTGACAAAGTTCTTTCTCTTGCAGTTTAGTCTTATTTGCACCAAGAGGTTTCAAAGAAAAAATACTATATCTTTGTGTATTGTCTGTCTTTTCCAAAGAGTGTGGATGAAAAGAAACATTCATACTATCATAAAGCAGAAACGTAAGTCTATCTTCTCTCACAAACACTTTTCCCTCTTTTCTCTCTGCCTTGTACAATATATCTTTATCCCATTGACCTTCGTTTCTTTCAAAACGCAAAGACTTTTGAGCAAAAGCATATTCACTCAAAAACAGCAAGACAAAAAATATTATGTTTAAATATGTTTTCCTTTTCATAAACAGACTTTCTCGATTACAAATTTACAAAAATTTCTTTTTTGTATAAAATTTCCACCACATTATTTCAAAATTCATTACTTTTGCAAAACTCAAATGAAAAGAATCATACTTATACTTACGCTTTTGATACTATGTCTGCAAGCCCAAAGCCAGATACGTTTTGGTGCTAAGGTCGTATCAGATCTTAAGAACGAGTTATACCCTATACGCCATATTTCCTTTGGTCCAAGCATAGATGTAAATGTGCCTGTAATAGACATAGGATTGACTACATCTGTCATGTTTTCCCCTAGACATCTTTACCATACAGAAGCAAACAGACTGGACAGAAGTTATGAGTTCTTTCTTATTCCGCTAAACTTTAAATGGGAAGTAGGATTTCCATTGCTTGGACTTTATATAGCAGCAGGACCTTATGGCCTGATCCCTATAGGAACAAAAATCAAGAAAGAACTTGACATACTTACTCAGGCTCGTTCCTGGATTTATGGACTTAATGCAGAAGTAGGAGTAACTTTTCTTGAGAACTACAAAGTCTGTCTTGGATACAAGGTAGATGCTTTTGCTTCCGACCTTGAAGCATATTATCACAAAGAGAATTCTTTATATTTCTCTTTCTTTTACAGAATACTATAATAGTAGTAAGTGTCGGCATATTTTTAGCAAATATACTACGGATGTTTTCTTGCCTTGGCAAGTATAGAAAGAAAAAATAGAAAACTCTCTACTTAGAAGTAAGCAGAGAGTTTTTTTTCTTTTTTTATTCCTTAACAATCTTCTTGGTATGATTTCCATCGGAAGTTCTTATCGAAACAAGATATGTTCCTTTCTCCAAATCCGATATTGGAACAATAACTTTCTTGCCTTTTACACTCAAACTCTTTTGACTTACTCCAAG
>JAGHSX010000125.1 GCA_018065645.1 Candidatus Scybalousia scybalohippi | reverse complement strand
TTTCGTTATACTTTTGCGGTGTACTAGTACACTAGTACACTAACACACGATAATAATAAACAATGATAAAAAAACTATGAAAAGACATGCGGTTTTATTTGTTCTTTTGCTTCTAAGCATAGGAACATTTGCACAAAAATTAACCATAAAAGGTGTGGTTAAAGAAGAAACAACCAAGAACGCAATCCCGTTTTGCAACATTGTAGTTGTACAGGATACACTTAACTTGACAAAAAACATTGGTGGAACACAGTCTATGGATGATGGTTCTTTCTCTGTTACTATCAAAGGAACAAAGGGCTACATTGTATTCAGTTCTGTTGGTTATGGCAGAAAGGTTGTGAAGATTAGCGTTGATGCAAAAAAAGAACAGACTTTTGATGCAGGAGAAATTCTTTTGACTCCAAAGGCAGAAGAATTATTGTCTGATGTTGTTGTAGAAGCAAAACAAAAACGTTTTGAGATGCACAACGACAAGATGGTGATGAACGTAGATGATGCAATCACAACATCTGCTTCCAATGCTTTTGAAATGTTGCGTAAAGTGCCAGGAGTGGTAATAGACAAAGATGAAAATATCCAATTGAATGGAAACAGCGGAGTCTTGTTTCAGTTTGACGGCAGAGATATGAGACTTCCTTATGATGCAATGAAAGCAATACTTAAAGGGATCCCTCCTACAAGCATAGAAAAGATAGAGGTAATCAATAACCCTTCTTCAAAATATGAGGCAGAAGGAACAGCTGGCATTATAAATATTGTAATGGCTCAGCAACAGTCATCAGGCTGGGGCGGAGATGCTCACGCTTGGGTAGGTTATGATGAAGTATTGAAACATAATGAAGGAGTAAATCTTTCTTATGTTGACAAGAACTGGACTATTTCTTCTGGTCTTGGATTTAACAACTGGGCAGGAAAGTCAGAAACTTCTTCAGATGTTTATATCTGGAATATGATGGGCGACACAACTTTGCAGAAAATGGCAAGTCAGAAAAACAAGTTTTCTTTCCAAGGTTTAGACCTTAACCTTTCTGCAGACTACAAGATAAATGACAACAACTCTATTGGTGCTATGATTACTTATGACCGTAACTGGCAACCAGAAATGAACGATCCTTTGACTCGTATTACTTTCTCTCCATCTCCATACAATATTATAGATTCTTCTTATAGTGTTTTGAACAACACTCACAGCAGAGGACACAACGTGGCTGCCAACCTTTACTACAATCACAAGTTTGACACACTTGGCGGACAGTACTCAATAGCTTTTGACTTCGACAACAATAAGTCTCACTCATACTTTGACAATGAGACAGAGTATTTCCTAGGAAACTTTGCTTCAAGCACAAGAGGAGAATACAACAACAATAAGACAAACAACGAATACAATACTTATTCTTTGAAATTTGACGTAGTAAAACCTTTCAACGATAAAATGTCTTTAGAGTTTGGAGCAAAATCTCGTTGGACTTCTGTAAATAACGACTTTGATTGTTATGAAAATGGAGCATACTCTGTTGCAAGAAGCAATAATCTTGGCTACAATGAAAATGTAAATGCTTTGTATGTTTCTTTCTCAGACAAACTTTCAAACAAATTGTCTTTCCGTGCTGGACTTAGAGGAGAGCACACCTATACAAAGATAAAACAGGAAGTAGGAAGCGCAGAACATACAAACAACTACTTTGATGTTTTCCCTAACTTGAATCTTTCATACAAGATAAACCAAATGGATAATCTTTCTTTGACTTATTCCTATCGTATTACAAGACCTGACTACAACAGTATGAATCCATTTGAACAAAAATCAAGTGACTACTCTTACATGTCAGGAAATCCAGACCTTAAACCTCAATATTCTCACAATATAAACCTTAACTATGCTTTCCATTATATGATATTCCTTACAGGTTCTTACTCTTATACCAACGACCTTATCAATCAGGTTGCTATGGTTAGACCTGGAACACTTATTGTGGACAACAAACCTTACAATCTTGGATATTCACAAAACGCTTCTTTGGGATTGAGTACAGCATTACCTTTGCCAAAAGGGATTCTTTGGACAATATGGATGCAAGGAACTTATGGACAGACTAAGGTCGATGATGCAAACTTGAAAGTTGATGTTGATCGTTGGGGATTTATGACTTGGCAAAGTCTTTCAATAGATTTCTTCTTCAAAACCAAACTTTCTCTTTCTGGATTTTATATGACTGGTGGAAATATGGGATTGGTAGAATGGGGAGATATGTACTCTTTGAGTATGGACCTTTCAAAAGAATTTTTGCAAAAAAGAATGAAAGCCTCTGTTGGAGTTTCAAACCTTCCAAAACATTCTTCTAAAATTAAGACTTACTCAAACCTAATGAGTGTAAACATGACAAACACTTGGCAATATCCAATGCTTACTTTTTCTTTGAACTACAATATAGGAAAGAAAGCAGACAACAATACTTTGAAAAAGATTCAGACAGACGATATGGATTCTCGTAGCGCTGGTGGCAACTCTATGGGAGGACAACAAGGACAACAACAAGTAAGATAAAAAACAACAGACGACAATGGTAAGAATAGAAAACTTAGATTTTTCATACAAGAAGAACAAACCTATCTTAAAGGAAATAACCTTAAACTTTGCAAAAGGAAGAATACATGGTTTGTTGGGCAAGAACGGAGTAGGCAAGACAACTCTTATGCACTTGATTGCAGGATTGCAGTTCCCAGTAAATGGAACAATAATGGTGGAAGAAAACATTCCAAGCAAAAGAAATGTAAACTTTCTTCAGGACTTGTTCTTCCTAAATGAAGATATGCCTGAAACAGAGTTTACAATAGATAAATTTGAGAAATACAATTCTGTTTTTTATCCTTCATTTTCTCATAGTGATTTTGTGGATTATCTAACAGAATTTGAAATCTCAGACACAAAACAAAAGATAAGTAAGCTTTCTTTTGGTACAAGAAAAAAAGTTTATATTGCTTTTGGTCTTGCATGTAATGCAAAGTTGACTTTATTAGATGAGCCAACAAATGGATTGGACATTCCTTCCAAATCATCTTTTAGAAAGATAATGCAAAAAGCTATGACAGACGAAAAATGTGTGATAATCTCTACACATCAGGCTAGAGATTTGCAAAATCTTCTGGACAACATAGTTATTCTTGACGAGACTTCTCTTATGCTTGATGCAACAACAGAAGAAATAACAGAAAAGCTTTGGTTTGGAATAGAGGAAAAAGTCTCTACAGAAAGAATACTTTACCAAGAAGACACCATCGCTGGTCTGGCTACTGTGAGAGAAAATCATGGAGGAGAAGAGAGTAATCTTGACGTTGAACTACTGTTCAACGCAGCTTTCTCCAATAGAAAATTGTTCAATGAATTGTTTAACAACAAATAATTACTGAAGATTATGTTTAGCGCAAAAAGAGTTAAAAACTTAATAGTAAAAGATTTTGTTTCTTCTTCCAAGATTGTACTGACAATTACGGTCGGTCTAATATTTTTAGAATTATTACAACTCGTTGTACCTTATTTAAGATATTCAAGTTATTCTCATTTGGACGTGGTCTGGAGATCAGGACTCTTTAATGTTTCTGCTCTGTGGGTTGTAACTGTAGGAATAATACCTTTTACTGAATATTCAAAAAAGTATAACAGAGCTTCTGCTATTCTTTTGCCTGCAACACAAGAAGAGAAGTTCGCTGCAAACTTTATTATGAGTTTTGTTATCTTACCTATTCTGATTTTGTCGTCAGTAGCAATAGGCGTAGGACTTTCATGGGTAGTGAATACTTTTCGTTTTGAAAGTTATTCTTTTTCATTAAGTTCAGACTATTTTACAAATATAGATAACTGGCTTTCTTCTCTGTTCTTTGTTTCTATTTTCTTCTTTGGGTCAATATTTTTCAAAAAGAACAGATTGATAAGAACCATCGCAGGCTTTGCTATTTATGGATTTCTTCTACTAGCAATAGTTATAACTATAATGTACTTTAAACAACAAAGTGGTGAAATGAAAGACCCAACTAACAATATAGATATCTTCCTTGTTTCTAGTAGGATTTATTGTATATGTTCAGCATTGTTCTTTATAGTATTGTCTTACTTTAGACTAAGAGAGGAGAGAAGTTAGTATGGTAACTAAAGACAATACTTCTATCTACGTTCAACTGGCAGATAAAATTGCAGATGATATTGCTTCAGGCAAACTTTGTGAAGATGCAAAGATTCCTTCTGTTAGAGAACTAGCTGCAAACTATGAAGTGAACGCCAATACTGCTATGAAGACTATAGAAATGCTTGCGAGCAACGACATTATTTACAACAAAAGAGGTGTGGGATACTTTGTCACAAAAGGTTCTAATGAAAAAATATTGGGAAGAAGACGTGAGGAATTTGTAGAAAATCATCTTCCAAATCTTTTAAGAGCGATGAAACAATTAAACATTTCTTTTGATGATTTGAAGAAAATGTCTAAGGAAATAAATGTAGAATAAAGAAAACAATTCAAGATAATGAAAACAAGAACAACAACAAAAGTGCTGCTTATCGCTTTAGCCCTACATGCCTTGGGTGTAGCAATATTTGTAGCAATGTTATAACAGATTTAGTGTATTGATAAGTTTTGCAATATGTTGAAAACCTGGAAAATTTTTCCATAAAGGTTTCCAATGTATTGCAAACTTTTTATCGTATCTTTGCAACACTTTTTACAGAACCCTTTTTATGCAAATGGAAAAATGTTTAGTTATAGAAGATTCTTCATCGCCTTTGTCAATCATAGGCATTAGGACCACGCTGGCACCTTTCCAGATAGCGTATCAAGTGGAAAAGTGCCTGAATATAGAGTTTTATCGTTTGAAAGACTTTCTTTCCTACAGAAATTCTTGGCAAGAAGAACTGCCTTTTTCATTTTCCTTGCATACAGATGAGGTTAAAGGTTTGACATTCTTTCTTCTTTCCAACAAAACCACTAGAGAAAATATCTCAAACAAGTTTCTGGATAATTATGAATTGATGGATTATCTGCTGATTATCCTTGGCAGAGATGCAGAAGAGGAATCTTCAAATGTTGTTTCTCAAATAAAACATAGTCAAATTTCTTTGGTGAAAAGAATATTTCCTGTTGAAGAAGAAACTGCACAAGTGGAGCCAGTTGTACAGCAGACTTCTTTATTCCTATTCCCAGAAGAAGAGCAAAAGAAAACTCCTAAAAAGACTGCTTCCAGAAAAAAGAAAACAGAAATTCCTCAGGAAATCATTACTGCAATAAGAGAGGATATAGATGTTCTTGTTACTCGTTCTCAAGAAGAAAACAAGGATGAGAACAAGGACGAATTCGCAAGTATAGATAACAACTCAAATGGAATAAAGGTCAAGATAGAATTTAGAAATTTCTAAATTCTTTTTCCCCTTTTCATTATACTGATATAAGACGGCGTTTCACTACAACGAAACGCCGTCTTATTTTCCTAACTCTTCGTTTTAATTTTCTAAAACTTCGTTTCGCTCCAGTAAAACGAGGTTTTATTTTTCTGCAAATCCGATTTAAAATATCTGCAAGT
>JAGHSX010000170.1 GCA_018065645.1 Candidatus Scybalousia scybalohippi | reverse complement strand
TAAAAGAATAAGAATTGATTTAGTATAGGCACGTCTAATAAGACGTGCTTTTCTGTTTTATAGAAGCAGAAAAAGAGGAGAGAAAACTTGCTTCTATTAGGCTAAAACGAAGAGTTTAAATTCTGCAAATCGGACTTGCAAGCGTTGCAAATCGGACTTGCAAATATTACAAATCGGATTTGCAGATGTTTTAAATCAAATTTGCAAAGAAATAAAACGCCGTTTTAAAAAATTAAAACGAAGAGTTACTTTAGCGAAACGAAGAGTTAAGAAAATAAAACGTCGTTTTAGTATAACGAAATAAATATCTAAAAAATCGTTGTTTCTTTAGTTCTGTATAGAAGAAATAAGCGTTTGAGTGTATGGTGTCTGAGGGTGGGAATATATTTCTTCTGCGTAGTTGGATTCCATTATCTCGCCACTCTTCATTACCACTATTCTGTCGGACATATATTTTACTACACTCAAATCATGTGAAATGAAAATATATGTAAAGCCATAGTTTTTCTTCAAATCATTCAATAGGTTCAATACTTGAGCCTGCACGCTCACGTCAAGGGCAGAAACACTTTCATCGCATATTATCAGCTCTGGTTCCAATGCCAAGGCTCTGGCTATGCCTATTCTCTGCCTTTGTCCGCCAGAGAGTTCATGAGGATATCTTGAATAGTATTCTTCGCCTAGTCCTACCTGACACAACAGCTCTATAGTCTTTGCTTTCCTTCTCTCGCTGTCAAGAATGTGGAATACTTCCATAGGTTCTTCTATCATGCTTCCTATGGTCTTACGAGGATTTAGGGAAGAGTAGGGGTCTTGGAATACTATCTGTATTTTCTTCCTTAACTCGTGTCTTTGTTTGTTAGACATCTCTTTAAGGTTTTGTCCACGAAAACTTATCTTTCCACTCTTACTCTCTATCAACTGCATTATAGCTCTGCCTACTGTGGTCTTTCCGCAACCACTTTCTCCCACAAGTCCAAGAGTTTCTCCCTTATATACTTGGAAGCTTACATCTTTTATGGCGTGAAACTTCTTGGTAGCTTTGCCAAAGATGTTTTTCTGCAGAATATATTCTATGTTTAATCCTTCTACGCTGAGTATAGGCTCTTGGCTATAGATTCTTTCTCTCTCTTTATCTGTTTCCTCTTGGGTGATGTGTCTTACCTTTACATCTTTTCCGTTAAGGAAATCGTTGATAGTAAGAAGTCTTTCAGGTTTGTAGTCAAGGGGAGGACGTGAAGCTATAAGGCCTTTGGTGTAAGGGTGCTGAGGATTGTTGAATATATCTTCTATAGAGTTCTGCTCAAGAATCTCTCCCTTGTATATGACTGCTGCTTGATCACACATCTTATGCACTACTCCCAAGTCATGAGAGATAAACAACACACTCATATTTCTTTTCTTTTGCAAGGAAAGGATGAGGTTAAGTATTGTTTTCTGTACTGTCACATCCAATGCTGTGGTAGGCTCATCGGCTATGAGTATCTCTGGCTCACAGCTTATAGCCATAGCTATCATTATTCTCTGTCTTTGACCACCAGAAAGTTCAAAAGGGTAGGAGTTGTATGCTCTCTCAATATCTGGCAGCAAAACCTCTTGAAAAAGGCTCAAGGTCTTTTTCTTTGCTTCCTGTTTTGAGATGTTGTAGTGTGTTAAAATCATCTCATCCACCTGGGCTCCGCATTTCTTTACAGGGTTTAGGGCAGTCATAGGCTCCTGGAATATCATAGCTATGTGCTTGCCTCGTAGTCTTTGAAAGTCTTTCTCTGTGAAGTTTTCTAGATGTAGAGGATTTTCGTTTGCTCCTTGTGGGTGAAAAATTATCTCTCCATTGGAAATTTTAGCGATTTTTTTGTCCAACAAGCCCATTATTGCCAAAGAAGAGACACTTTTTCCAGAACCACTCTCTCCAACAAGCCCTAAAACATCTCCTTTTTTCAAAGAAAAATTTATGGATTTTACAACCTCTTTCCATTCTTTTTCTCGTTTGAAAGATATGCTCAAGTTTTTGATTTCTAGTATTGTTTCTTTGGTTTGTGTTGTGGTCATAGTGTGTTATGTGCTTGCTGTTAGACAATGCAAAGATAATATTTTTTATAAAAAGATGGTAAAAATTTTGCTAGTTTCAAAAAAAGTAGTACCTTTGCAAACGCAAAACGACAAAGGATTGTCCTATGGTGTAATGGCAACACAACTGATTTTGGTTCAGTCGTTCCTAGTTCGAATCTAGGTAGGACAACGGAAGAAAGCTCAAACGAATGTTTGGGCTTTTCTTTTTTTACTTTAAAATTTTATAAACACAAAAAAAACGACCTGTTTTTGTCAGGCCGTTTTTTCTTTGTTTGTTGAAATTTGTATTATTTAGCTTCTTTTACTTCTATTTCATCTATGAACAACCAAGATTTTTCTCCTGGAGAAAGATGCCATTCTGGGTTAGTCATACGGTTGTATGCTTTCATCTTTATGTATCTTGTAGAGAAAGGTTTCTTGGTGAAGAATGTGTAAGGAACAATGTTTTGTTCTTTTTCATCTATAGGGTTAAGAACTGTTTCAAGTAGAGTAAAGTTTACTCCGTCATCAGAAACATAATATTCAACCTTTACAGGAGTGAATATCCAAGCTCTTTGGTCGTGTATGAAGTTTCCTCCTACTTTCTCTATGTTTTTCTTTGAGCCAAGGTCTATTATAGCTTCTACGTTTTCGCCCCAGTATCCTTGCCAGCAACCTATACGCCAGTTGTCGCTACCACGTTTTTGGTCTATCAAGGCATTATCACCACCTGCTGTGTATTGAGGGCTGTATGAAGAAAGTATTTTTATTGTTCTTCCTTCTGGAATCTTGTAGAATTGAGATGAATAAACTCTTTCTCCGCTGTATTTAGTGTTTGTGTTAAGATTGTATACAAGGTCTTTGTCATTTGCACCAATGAAAGAAGAGCCTATTTTCTTTGCTTTGTAGTTTTTGTCAACAGAGTAACGTGTTACTTCTAGTTTGCCAGAGAATGTTCCTGTACCTTCATAATCTATGAAGTCTGAAACTGTGATAAGGTTGTCTGTTATCTTTGCTACAGGTCTGTCGCTTGTGTTCTTGCCAAAGTTTTTGTTTGGAGTGGCAGACATAACAAAGTCAAGAGAACCACCATTCATGATATCTGAGTGAGAGATGAATGTCTTTGTGTAGTTCTTTCCGTTAAGTTTAAGACTTTGAACGTAAGGAGTGTTGTTACCTTGTTTAGAGTTGATGATGAATTTCTTTCCGTTTTCAAGGTTGATAGTAACCTTGTCAAACAATGGAGAACCTATAACATAATCTCCACTTACAGGGCTTACAGGGTAGAATCCCATAGCACTCATGATATACCATGCAGCCATTTGACCGCAGTCGTCGTTACCACAAACACCGTCTGGTTTGTCTGAGTAAAGAGTGTTTAGGATTTGTCTTACAAGTTTCTGAGTCTTGTATGCTTCGCCACTATACGCATAAAGGTATGCTGTGTGTTGTGAAGGTTCGTTTCCATGAGCATATTGGCCAATAAGACCAGTAACGTCAGCTTGGTTTCTTCCTGTTGTAGCTTCTGTAGAGTTGAAACATTCGTCAAGTTTTGCATTGAATGCTTTTTCTCCACCCATCATAGTCATCAAAGTGTTGATATCTTGAGGAACATAGAAAGTATAATGCCAGCCGTTACCTTCAGTATAGTTGATGTCTATCTGTTTAGGGTCGAAGTTTGGAAGAAATCTTCCGTTTTCTCTTGGCTGTATGAAAGTGTTCTTAGGGTTGAATAGGTTTTTGTAGTATTGTGCTTTTTCTATGTATTTGTTGTAGATATCCATTCTGCCCATTTCTTTTGCAACAAGAGCAATACAATACATATTGTATGCAAATTCTACAGTCTTTGAAACACTTTCGTGTTCATCTTCTGAAGAGATGTAACCATATTTGTGGAAGAATTCAAGACCTCTTTCTTTTCTTTCTACTGTTCCAAGCATAGAGTTAAGAACATCTTCGTTGCTTACTCCAAGATTTGGAATCTTTCTCCACATTTCAGCCAAAGCACTAACACCATGAGCACCTATCATACAATGTGTTTCCCAAGCGTGAAGTTCCCACATAGGAAGTTCTCCATATTGTTTGAATGCATCAACAAATGTTGCAGCAAAGTCTTTACACAATGAAGGTTGAAGAATTGTTAGAAGAGGGTTAAGTGTTCTGTATGTGTCCCACAAAGAGAAGATAGTGTAACGGTTGTATCCGTTGGCAGTGAAGATGTTCTTCATAGGAAGATGACCTTCTACCTTGTCGTTAAGCATTCCACGATATCTGCCGTCAACATCTGAGAACAGGTTAGGAGCAATCATACAGTGGTATAAAGATGTGTAGAAAGTGGCTTGCTGTTGTTTTGTGCCACCTTCTATTTCTATTCTGCTCAAAGCTTTTCCCCACATATCGTGAGCTTGTTTCTTTGCTTGAGCAAAGTTCTTAGCAGTTTCTGCGTTAAGGTTTTTCATAGCACCTTCTTTGTCAACAGAAGACAATGCAACGTAAGCTTCAACTATGTTGTTGTTTTCCTTGCTGTTTCCAAAGTATATGTATAGTTTGCCTTTCTTTTCATCAAGATAAGTCTTTGATATCTGTTTAGAAAATCTTGAAGCAAAGAATATGTGTTGCTGGTCGCTCCAAGCTTTAGAGTTTCTGTAGCCATAGATAGTATTCATATCTCTTACTTCTATGTTCCAGTCCAAAGTCTTGTCTCTGTGTTTCATATCCACTACAATAGCCATTATCTTGTTGTCTGTAGGGAATGTGTATTTGTGATAACCTGCACGCTCTGTAGCAGTCATTTCACAGAACAAGCCATTGTCCATCTTTACGCTGTAGTATCCTGCATAAGCAGTCTCATTTGAGTGTTTGAAATACATAGCGTATGAGTCTACACCATTTTCTTGCATAGTAGGAGTGAACAATATATCACATAAGTCTTCACAACCTGTACCAGAAAGGTGAGTGTGAGAGAAACCATATATCATATCATCTGAATAGTGGTATCCACTACAACCATCCCATCCTTCCAAACGAGTGTCAGGACTAAGTTGTACCATACCAAAAGGAGCTACAGCACCAGGATAAGTGTGTCCGTGCTCATCAGTTCCTACAAAAGGATTTACCAGTTCTGCTCTTTGAGCCATAGATGCAAAGGCTATAAAGCACATTGCAATCAAAAATGTGAGTTTTTTCATAAAATATATTAGTTAAGTTTTTTCAAATTTTATTTTCTTAGGAAGTAAGAAGCTGGTTGGATAACATTATCCAATACAAAGTACTGCATAACAAGAGTATCGCTAAATTTGCTGCTGATAGCATAACAACGGTTGATGTCCATCATAGCTGCAAAGAACTGATCTCTCTCGTCTTTTATTTCCACTTCTCTGTCGCCAGGTTTGAAGAATATTCTAAGACTTTCTTTCTTTCCTTTTTGGCTTGTGACAGTTATATTGTAAAGAGGTTGTTGCTTGAAGATAGTATCCACTTCTGCTTTTGGAACATTTCTTTTTACAGATTCGTAGTTCATATTAACAAAAGAAGATAGCAAAGAAACAACTCTTGTAGTGTCAAAATTGGTTTGTTTTGTTCCGTCAGCAGAGATGAAATCAAATCCATGGCCATTGTTTACCAATGTGAATGATTCATTTTGGTGTTTTGGTAAATATACTTTAAGAGTCTTTATCTCGCTTTGTTTGTAACGGAATACATTGTGGCTCTTCCATAGGTCAACATTAGCATCAAAACGTGTAGAAAGATAACCTCTAAAGTTAGGAATGTATATAATGAACGGTTCTTTGTTGCCTTTCTTAAGCATATAAGTTCCCATCTCGTCTTGAGTCTCGTGTCCTATGTAGAAAGTCTTGCAAATGTGCTGACGTTTGAACAGATGTATAAACCAAAAGTCTATAAGATAATCATCTGTGTAGATCTCTACTATCTTTCCTGATGTAGCAAGAGACTTGACGATGTTGTTTCTTGCTGCTTTTGGCAATGGTTCTCTAATTCTCATATCTCTAAGAGTTTCAAGAACGTTTTTTATCATCACATTGTTTACCTCGTATTTTTCGTTTGCAGTCCAAGTAGAGTCATTGGTCTTGACAAGGTTAAGTGTATTGTCTTTTCTGTCTTTTATCACTATTTTGGAAACAGAAGTAACGTCAGTAATATGGTAGTCTTGCTTTAGTGTGGTAGGTCTAGAGTTTATTCTATAGATAAGCAGAGAAACTCCTATCAATACTACTATTGCAACCAAACCAAAGATATTTTTCTGTTTGCGGTTCTTTGGTTTAATCTTTTGAAATAAATCTTTTAGTTTTTTCATTATCTGTTGTATCTTTTTCTTCTAACAAGTGTTAACACTGTACCTGCTACGGCTACTAAGCCAAGAGGTACAAGCATATTGAATAACTGCCAGCCGACTTTTTCTCTTTCAACCTTTGCCATATCCAGTCTACGGATAACAACTTCTCTGTTTCTCAAAGGAATCAAATCTTTGTTGCCACATAGATAATCCACGCAGTTTACAAGAAAGTCTTTGTTGCCAAACATTTGGTTGTTGTAGATATCGTAACCAAGAGGTACCACTTGATTGTTTCTAAAGTCGTTCTTTACAATATCTCCGTCTGCTATTACTATCATAGCGGTAGAGTCAGACATATTTGCGTTGGCTATCATGCTGTTTTGAATCATTTCTTCTGGAAGACGGTTTCTAAATGCTGAAGAGAACTTTCCTTCCAAAAGCATAGCTACAGTATGTTGTCCTTGGTTGAATAGTTTTGGTTCTTGTTTTTGTTTCAACATTTGTAAAGACACATTTACAGGAGCATTCAACAATCTAGTGTTTGCAGATGTTTGCAACAAGTGTGTGTATGTTATCTCATTGTTGCTTGCTACAGAATCCATAGTAGAAACAAATTCCAGCTTTACAGGATTTATTCTTTGAACTATTACACTGCTTTCGTTAGGACTAAGCTGAGGGAAGAAGTTCCAAGGATAGAATGTCATCTGTGGCTGCCCATTGCTGTATGCTCCAGTTACGATAGGAACTTTCACACACTGTAAGTCCATAACAAGATTGTTGTTAAGTTTTACACCATAGTTGAACAATACTTCTTCAGCACCAGTCATTCTGCTGATAGCCATAGTTGAAGCTTGTGACTGAAGAGAATCCATGCTAGCTGTAAGAGGATCTACAAGCCATAAAACTTTTCCTCCATGCATTATGTATTGGTCTATGATGTATAGGTCCTTCTGCATAAATGCCTGAGTAGGTTTTGCTATTATAAGACACTCGTATTTGTTTCTAAATTTGATGTTTCCTCCGTCTTCGTATTTTCTGCTAACCAAAGCGTCTATTCTACCGTCTATGCTTACAGAGTCTATCATGTATCTTTCGTCAAGAGTCTGAATGATGTCAAGAAGTCTTGCTGCATCTGGCTCTCCTTGTCCATAAAGGAAAGCTATGGCAGGCTTCATACCTTGTACGATAGAGTGGATAGCAGAGTAAAGAGTGTATTCAAGGTTTTGAATACTAGCCTGAATAATACCATCTTCTGAATAACCTAGACTAGTGTTTATGATAGATTTTATCTCAGATCTTCCACCATAAGAAACTTCTATATATGGAAATATGTATTGCTGTACAGATTTTGAGTCGTTGTTTGAACGGATAAGCAATGGCTGAAGACCTTGTCTGAATAGTTTTTCATAAAACTCAGCCTGTTCTTTGCCAGAATATTCGTTAGGGTCAACGAAGTCATATTGTACATTTCTGTTGTATGCTCTGAATTCATCAAGTTTTTCTCTCAAAGAGTTTCTTAGTTCCTTGTATTGTACAGGAATATCTTTACCAAGATAACATCTTATGGTTACAACATCATCAACATATTTCTTTCCGTCTTCTCCTCCACGAAGGAGTTGTTTTGTAGATTCTGTAAGAGAGTATCTCTTTTCTTTTGTAAGGTCTAATTCTGCTCTAAAGAAGAAGTAAACCAATACATTAAGAACAACTATCACTCCAAAACAAACCAATAACTGAATGATGTATGAAATCTTTACAGAAATCTTTGAAGCAACAGGAAGAGTTACTCTGGTAAGGAATATAAAGAATGTGGTAACACTAAGGAAATAAACAATATCTCTCAATGAAATTACACCTCTACTCATAGAGTTGTAATGATATTCTATTCCAAGACTTCTAATTCCAAGGTCAAACTTTGAAAGGAATGGTATCCAGGAAATAAAAGTGAATCCTATGTAAACTATAAAACAAAGAAGTATAGAAACAATGAAAGCAACTATCTGATTGCTAGATAGGGAAGAAGCAAACAAACCTATGGAAACAAATACTCCACCAAGGAATATAAGTCCTATGTATGAACCCAACGCACTACCCATATCCATATTGCCAACAGGAGAACCTAACTGGTAAACGCATATGATATACAACATTGTAGGCAAAACAGACAGGCACACAATAGTAAGACCTGCAAGGAATTTTGCCATAATGATAGATATGTCACTGATAGGTTTTGTTAATAGTATTTCTATGGTTTCGTTCTTCTTTTCTTCAGCAAACATCTTCATAGTGATGGCTGAAATCAAGAATAGAAATAGCCAAGGAGAAAGGGCAAACAATCCATCTAAAGAAGCAATGGTAGAATCAAAAATATTGAAACTCCAAGAGTTTGAACTGATAACCCAAAGGAATAAACCATTAACAACAAGAAAAACAACTATTGTTATGTATCCTATCAAAGATGTTAGGAAACTTCCAAGTTCTTTTTTGAATAAAGTCCACATAATTTTATTTCAATTTTTTAAAACTGCAAAGATAAGAATTTTTTTTCATTGTTCTGTCTTATTCTGCGTTGTTTATCTTTTCTATTTTCCAAGAGACAAAGTCTGGAAGATTGTCCAAAGGAATATAATCAGAAGATTCTATGTCTGCTGGAAGAACTTCTACTTCAAAATAGTCTATAAGAGTAGTTGCATAATATTCTCCTATCATCTTTTCTACCAGCATATAGCAAGCCATAGTGAAGTCATCATTGTTCTCTTTCTTTTTTACACCTATTCTCAATCCTATCTTGTCTTGAATCTCTTCGCTTTCCAAAGGAATGAAGTAAAGGTCTGAACTTTTGAAGTAGTATTTCTCATACTTTATACTGCATTTCTTTCCTTCTGGTGGAAGAAAACCTTCAAATCTCCAAAGATTGATAGCTGGAGCATTCTCTACTATTGCTATTACATCATCAAAGAAATCGATATCTCCATTGGCTGTGAAAATAAGTGTTCTGCCGTCAACGGTAAGGTCTCCTAAAATAAAATCTACGCCAGAAGATGCTTTCTTAAGCATAGAATCCAAATCCAATAAAAGTTTGTCAGCATCATTGTCATTCAAAGAGTCTATATCCATAAGAGCATCTTTGATTTTTGAAAATTCTTCCCAAAATATTTCTATCTTATTCATAGTCTATGATTTATTTTATTATATGAGCTTCTGGACAAAGCTCTATATCAAATCTGTTTTTTACATTATCTATCACAGCATAGGCAAAGTTTATCAGTTCCTCTGCTGTCGCTTCTCCATAGTTTACAAGAACCAAGGCTTGTTTTTCATGCATTCCTACGTTGCCAACTTTTCTACCCTTGAAACCACATTGTTCTATCAGCCATCCTGCAGAAATTTTCTTGCCTTTCTCGTCATCAAAAGCCACTATCTCTGGATAGAAACTTTTAAGCTTTTCATATTGTTCCACACTTATTACAGGATTTTTGAAGAAAGAACCTGCATTACCCAAAACGTCTGGATTAGGAAGTTTTGAGTCACGTATCTCTGTTACCATCTTTGCTATAAGCATAGGTGTTATGCTTTCCTGTGGTATGTTTTCCAGTTTGTCTTTAAGTGCTTTGTATGAAGTGTTAGGTGTAAAATGTTTTTTCAAAGAAAATCTTACCTTCCAAATCAAAAGGTTGCCTTTCTGGTATTTGAAGCAAGAATATCGGTATGCAAAGTTGCAATCCTGATTGCTTAACCATTGGAAAGAATTTTTTTCCATATCATAAACCAGAACTTCTTTTATGCTGTCTTTTGCTTCTGCTCCGTATGCTCCTATGTTTTGTACTGGTGCTGCTCCAACACTGCCAGGAATGGCAGCAAGGTTTTCTACTCCACAATATCCTTTATCACAAGCCCACATTACAAAGTCTTTCCATACTCCTCCACCTGCAACCTCTATAACTATGTTTTCTTCGTCTTCACTTATGATGGAAAAACCTTTGTTTTCTACTTTTGCTACAAGTCCATCAAAATATTCACAAGCAAATACAGTATTGGCTCCTCCACCCAAAACAAATATTTTTTCTTTGCCATAAATGGTGTGAAGGTGTTGTAAATCCTTGTCATCTCTTAGACACAAAAACTCCTTCGCTGTGCATTCCAGATGAAATGTGTTTAAATCTTTTAAGTTAAAGTTGTGTTCCATTTCAATAAGAGCAAAATTTTTTACAAAGTTACAAAAAACTACAATCAAAATAAGTCTCTGCGTAATAAAATCTTTGAGATAAAGAATTTTTCCGAATCTTTTTCGTTAGCATAGAAAAACAAGTAAATTTTATGACTCAAATAGTTTTAGGATTCGGCTCCAATCTTGGAGACAGACAGCAACTCATAGAACAGGCATACGAGCTTGTGCAAGAGAGGATAGGAGAGAAGGTTTTGGTGTCTTCTATGATAGAAACAAAGCCTTGGGGATTTCAGTCTGATAATATGTTTATGAATTCTGTAGCAAGTTTTAATACATCTCTTTCTGCACAGGATTGTCTAAAAGAAATAAACAAGATAGAAGCAGAACTGGGAAGAAATCGTTCTGGACAACCAGGCTATGAGTCAAGAACAATGGATATAGATATTCTGTTTTATGGTAGCGAGGTGATAGATGAAGAAAATCTTAAAGTGCCACATCCTCTTCTGCACAAGAGAGATTTTGTTCTTATCTCATTGAAAGAAATTATGCCAGAATTTATTCATCCAACACTAAAACAAAGGGTAAAAGATATTTCTGTAAACTAAAAGAGTAGTAAAACAAAAGCGAGATAATATTTCTACTATCTCGCTTTCTTTTTATCAAAGAATGATAGATTATTTGTTGAATTTTATCTTCAAATTCTTTATCATATCTTCACTCATCTTGTGAAGGTCATATTCTGGTTTGAAGCCCCATTCATTTCTTGCACAAGAGTCATCCATCCAGTTTGGCCATGAATCAGCAATAGATTGCTTAACAGGGTCAACATCGTAAGTCATCTTGAAGTTAGGGTAGAATTTCTTTACTTCATTGTAGATTTCTTCTGGATCGAAGTGCATTGCTGTTACATTGAAAGAGTTTCTATGGATAAGTTTTGTAGGATCTGCTTCCATAATGTTGATAGCTGCATTCAAAGCATCTGGCATATACATCATATCCATTTGTGTTCCTTTTTGCAATGGACAAACGAAATCTTCACCCTTAACTGCTGCATAGTAGATATCTACAGCGTAGTCTGTAGTACCACCTCCTGGAGGACAAACGTAAGAAATCAAACCAGGGAAACGTACTGAACGTGCATCAACGCCAAAACGTTTGTAGTAGTAATCTCCAAGTAACTCTCCAGTAACCTTAGTAACACCATAGATAGTGCCAGGTCTTTGAATAGTATCTTGTGGAGTTCCGTCTAATGGAGTAGAAGGACCAAAAGCACCTATTGAAGAAGGAGTGAATAAGGCACATTTATTTTCTCTTGCTATTTCCAAGCAATTTATTAAAGCACCCATACCAACATTCCAACCTAGCATAGGGTTCTTTTCAGCAGTCGCAGAAAGAATAGCAACTAAGTTGTAGATAGAATCTATTTCATATTTTTTAACTATTTCTGCTATTTGTTTAGCGTCCAATGCATCAACCTTGTCTGTAGGACCTGATTGACGAATAGCTTCTGTAAGTCTTTCTGGTTGAAGGTCTGTAGCAACTACATTGCTGTTGCCATATACTTCTCTCAATCTCATTGTAAGCTCTGAACCTATTTGTCCACCTGAGCCTAGAACTAATATTTTTTTCATTTTATTAAAAGCTTTTTTAAAATTGTTGCAAAGTTACAACTTTTTTTTCTAATACATTATTTTCCACCAAAAAAACTATTTTATTCCTTAACAATCTTCTTTGTATGATTTTCATCCGAAGTTCTTATCGAAACAAGATATGTTCCTTTCTCCAAATCCGATATTGGAACAATAACTTTCTTGCCTTTTACACTCAAACTCTTTTGACTTACTCCAAG
>JAGHSX010000131.1 GCA_018065645.1 Candidatus Scybalousia scybalohippi | reverse complement strand
ATGGTGCAGATATGACAAGAGAGCATCTTCGCAGAAAGATGAGCAACGGAAATATGTCTGAGGCTGATAGAAGAACTATCGAACGTGCTATGGATATGGTTTAGTTTACATTTTAAATAAGAAGGTATATAATATACTTGTCAAATCCGTATAACATATTTTAACACATTAGGGGCTCTGCATAGGCCCCTTTTGTGTTGGACTAAAATAGCACACGAATAGCACACAAATTTTCGAGAATGCCTATTTTATAGGAAATATGCAAGTTTTTTAAGGGGTTCGACTCCCCTCGACTCCATAATTTGAAAAAGCTAGTAAATTCAAGGAATGTAGCGTAAACCCTTGAAAATACTAGCTTTTTTCATGCTCAAAATACAAATACAGTTTGTAAAGTACAAGTACATTTTGTAAAAAAATAGCACACGAATAGCACACGAAAAATCAATTAAATAGACCATCTGTAAGCTGATCTGTAATTTCTCTTTTTTTCTTGTCTTTCATCATTGCGTGTCTGTAAACAGCTTTCATAATATGAGGTGTTGACCATCCGCCAAGCGCCATTATGTCTGCCTCTGAAACTTTTATGCCGTTCATTTCGTTTGGGTCAGACAGTTTAGAAGCGAAATAATGTCTCATTTTATGCAAGGTAAATTTTTCTATTCCAAGTCTTTTCTCTGTTTTCTCTAACCATCTAGTTATTTTTCCATCATATCCTTGCCAGTGCCAATCTTCGTCAATTATTTTTTGCGCCAGGTATGGACTGATAGGAATTGCTCTAGTAGAAGCTGATGTTTTTGTTGTTTCAAGCTCTACCATTTTATTGTTTTTATCAAGAACACTCTTTTTATTTATTATCAACACATTGTCTTTTATACTTTCTTTTGATACTGAAAATATTTCTGATCTACGCAAACCATACAACGCAAGAGCGAGAGGTATTTCCATCTCTGTTCCCTTTGCTTCGCATATAATTGCTTTTATATCGTCTGCATCCGGAATGTAAAAATCTTTTTTTGTGTTTTTTGGCAAGTTTGTGTGTACTGTTGTTTCAGGAGCATAGATTTTCATTACCGAATGAACATATCCATGATAATTTTGTACTGTTTTAGGAGCTCTGCCTTTTGATAATTCATTAACAAGTCTGTTTAGGTGCGATTGCTTAATGTCGCATATTTTCATATCAACAAACCATTTCGGAAACCTATCTGGGTAAGTAGAGTAAGATTTCAATGTTGCAGGAGATATTACATTCTCTTTTGAAGAGTTATACAATTCTGCAGCGCTTCTAAAAGTCATTTCTTGTACGTTTTTAGAGTCTTTATTCCTTGCATTGTAAATTGTATCGTCTATCTCTTTTTTAGTTGGCCTATGGTCAAATGTGAAGCTCTTACGTTTGCCATTTATATAAGGCTGTATTCTGTAAGAGCCGGATGGAAGTTTTTCGATTTTCATTAGATCACCCCTATTATACTTAAAAAAGCAAGAATAAAAGCAACAATACAAGCTATTGTAAGTGGAAGAGAAAGTTTTTCTTTTTGTTTTTGTGGCTTTGTATCTTCTTTTGTTGTGTTGTTATCTTCTTTTTCTATGTATATAGCAGCTCTTGGCTCATCATAATCTTTTTGCAATTCTGTTTCGCCTTCTTCATATTCTACAATTTCTTTCGAGTTGCCATATTTTATATAATCAAGCTTAAATTCATAACCATCTCTTAATAAATTCTTAACTCTTGAACATGAGCCACGTTTAATATATCCAATATGCACACCATTAAAAATAACTTTAACAGCATTATTGTCGTGAGGATTGTCTGGCTCTGGAATTAGCTCAACCGATTTTATATCGAATTTATATTCATAAACCAAATCAACACCAAGTTTTTTCAAATCGTTTTTTGACAAATTATATCTTTCGTTAGGAATGGCAATTTTTTTAAGGTTATCAATACGATATTTCATTCCTGCTATTTTGAATGTTTCTTTCATTAAATATCCTCCATTTTTTTTAATTCAATTAGTTTCTTTGCGTACTCTTCCAGTCTTTTGGTCAATTCATTGTCTTTCAAAACTTCGTCTATATAAGTTGTTTCTACTTCCCATGTATGAGTAGTAGAATCGTAACTTATTTCGTTTGGTGAAGTTATATCAGTAAGCTTTACACCTAAAAAATCAGCTATTGCTTGCAGTTTGTTTAATTTAGGTTGAGTTTTTCCGTTTTTCCAGTCTGAAAGAGTTGCTTTTGCTACACCTGTTCCTTTTGACACCTTAGAATCGTTTAGACCTTTTGAGTCTCTTATCTTGCTATATCTTTCGTACATAATAACCCTCCATAAAAAGTTAAAAAAACCGTACAAAAAGTATTGACAAGTTAAGTATGCCGTACTATTATAGAGGTACAAAGTTCGGCAAACTTAACAAATCAAGTTTTTTTCAGTTATTATTCAATGTGGTAATTGTAATTATAACGGAAAACCGAACTATTTTCAACTACTACATATAGGAAGGAGGTTCGGTATGTATTCAAGATATGCCAAGGCGAGAGACAAAAAAGGGTATACAGATTACAAAGTAGCAGAAATGACAGGCATCGCTAGATCTACATTGTCAGACTGGAAAAATGGAAAGTATATGCCAAAAGCTGACAAACTGCTTGCTATTGCAACAGTGCTAGATATTCCGGTGGAAACATTGATATCAAAGCCGAAAGGAGTAAAAAATGCCAAGAATAAAAAGTAAAAAGAAAGAATACATGGCGAAAGATATCGGCTCTTGGATATCTGGAAAGATGCGTGAGGCAAAAGTATCACAAGCAACAATATCAAAAGAGCTTGGCATTACTCAGCAGGCATTTAGCTATAAATTGTTTCAAAATTCATTTACATACAGAGATTTGATTACAGTTTTTAAAGCAGTAAATGCCACAGACGATGAAATATTAAAAGTTATGAAAGTATAGGAGGAAAGCAGATGAAGTTTTTATATTGGCTATTTGATGGATCGGAAATCTTAATACCATGCATTGTACCACTTGCGTTCTTGTACCTGCTGATTTGCTTATGATTAAACGAATAACGCAAGCGCTAATTGTTGCAGGAGTTTGCATCTGCATTGCGCAGATCGGGAAGGCGCAGCAGGAGGTTGAGTTTATACCGATGAAGGCAACTGCTTATTGCATCAACGGAACAACAGCAACTGAAACACACACAAGACCAGGTATATGCGCAGGACCTAGAGAGCATTTTTACGATGTGGCTATGGTATACAAGCGAAACAAAGACGGAAGTCTTGGAGAGTTTATAGGATATTTCGAATGCTTAGACACAGGTGGGAAAGCAATAAAATCAGGGAAGGTTTTAGATATATGGCTTCCAACGTATGAAGAGTGTAGGCAATTCGGTAGTAAAGACATTTATGTTGTATGGAGGAAAGGTAAAGGATGAAAGAAATAATTAAGACATTAAAAAAGGCAAATGAACTTTGCCGGGCTAAGACAGAAGGATACGCCAAAAAGGTGTTAGGTTTTGGCTTGACAACTGATATCTTAACAATCCAGGTAACTAGCGATTATTTTGACGAGTTGTCAAAGGATAAGGAAGTAAAGCGCCTTGTACGCACATACGAAGAAGGAACAATCTATCATGACAGCTTCGAGGAAGATGGCTGTATCATCATGACTGTTAGATAGGAGGTTAGCATGGCAAAAAGAATTGAATATGATTGCGTCGGTTGTGAAACGTGTTTCCACTGTGGAAGGGAAGAACGCTATCCTGTATGGGAATGTGACAATTGCCACGAAGAAAGCACTGATCCTGATTTTATTTTTGAAACAATTGACGGAAAAGACTTGTGCGGCAAATGCTATGACAAGCTGTACATGAATGATGAGGAAAGCGAGGATGAATAATGGGAATTTACAATAAACTGGCTGCTATCCAGAAGGAACTTATAGCACCAAAGGGACAGAGAAATGACTTCGGAAAATACAATTACAGAAGTTGCGAGGATATTTTGAAGGCACTAAAGCCTTTGTGTGATTCGAACAATTGTCTTACTTATATCTCTAACGAATTAGAGTGCATCGGAAATAGAAATTACGTGAAAGCAATCGTTCACTTTGTAGATTTAGAGACCGGAGAGGAAATTGTATCAACGGCTCATGCAAGAGAAGAAGAGACAAAGAAGGGAATGGATGGCTCACAGATCACCGGAGCATCTAGCAGCTATGCGAGAAAGTATGCACTTGCCGGAATCTTTTGTATCGACAATGAGAAAGATAGCGATGCAACAAATAAAGGCGAGGACATCAAGCACGCAGACCAAGTAGAAGAGGCAAAGGCCAGAGCAGAGGTCCTGTCATATATCAACGAAGTTGGAATGAGTAAGGAGAATGTAGATAAGATTTGCAAATTCTACAAAGTAACAAGCATTCAGCAAATGACAACTGAGCAATGCAAGCACTACATGAAGAACGCAGGAGGAAAGTAGGATGAAAGGAGAAGTGGAAATCATAACACCACTAATGGCAAAACAGTATCTAGCCACAAGCAAAGGAAACAGATTTTTAAAAAGAGGTGCTGTAGAAAAATATGCAAGAGATATAAAAGCTAATAAATGGTTACTTAACGGAGAGACTATTATTTTTGATGAGGATGGCGTACTAAAAGATGGACACCACAGAATGGCGGCAATTATAAAAGCAGAGCATCCAATAGTTTCATTTGTTGTAAGAGGTGTTCCAAAAGAGGATACGGAACTTATTGATGGTGGATGTGCGAGAACTGTTTCTGACAATTTGAAAATGTCAGGTAAAGATATTGAATTTTACTCTACTGCCAATGTATCTCTTGCTAATTTTTGCATTGGCAAAGAAAAAGGTATATGTACACCTTCAACTAGTGAAGTAGAAGATTTTATTCTTGAAAACTACGATGCTTTTTGTTTTTGTTTAGACTTATCTAACAAATGCAAAGTTAATGGAATTAAATTTCAAAATAAAGTTTCTTTAAGAGCAGCTGCATATTATGCGTACAAAAACGGAGTTACAAAAAGCACAATACTACGATTTTTTGAAGTAGTAAATGGAGGTTTTTACGAAAGCGAGAAAGAGACAGCTGCAATAGTATTTAGAAATCAACTTATGCAAGGAGATGTTTCTCACTCGAGAAAAGCAAGAAACAATTTGTTTGTGCAGGCACAAGAGGCAATAGATTGTTTTGATAAAGGACTTCCAAGAAAGAGACCTTTTAAGGGAGAAAAAAATATTTATTTAGGAAAGGAATAAAGATAATGAATAAGATAATTTTAACAGGAAGAGCTACCGCAGATGCAAAGGTAACAGTAGCGCAGGGCGAGAATCCGCTATCTATTGCAAGATTTATCCTTGCAGTTGATAGAATGGCAGCAAAGAGCGAACAGAAGGCTGATTTTCCTAATTGTGTAGCATTTGGTAAGAAAGCAGATTTTTGCGAGAAGTATGTAACAAAGGGAAAGAAGTTTAATATTGTCGGCAGATTGCAGACAGGCTCATATACCAATAAGGAAGGTACAAAGGTTTATACAACAGATGTTGTGATTGAGGAAATCGAGTTTGGAGAGAGCAAAGGCGAGACAGAACAGCCAGCTCCGGTTGACGAAGGCGGTTTTATGGCGATACCTGACGGAATGGAGGAATTACCTTTTGCATGATAGTGACCGGAAAAATCGCAGATGCACAGCTTAGTTTAGATGGAAGGCTGAGACTGATATTAGATATCAACGAAAAGTCCAAAGCACTAACAGAGCTAGAAATCATTAAGGAATGCGAGAAACTGAACATAAAAATCGAGAAGTACCACAATAGCAGAAGTTTGAGCGCTAACGCATATTTGTGGCAACTTCTCGACAAGATGGCCAAGGTCCTTGGCTCAGATAAAGATACCATGTATCTATTGCAACTGTCAAAGTACGGAGTGTTTACTGATTTGTCAATCAAGACAGAAGCACTCCCAGTGCTAAAGCAACATTTTAGATACGTTGAAGAGATAGACGAAGGTTACGAGGAAACAATTGTTAGATGTTATTATGGCTCTTCCGGTTATGACACAAAGGAAATGTCATATCTAATCGAAGGCACAGTAAGAGATGCCAAGGAGTTAGGTATAGATACATTAACACCGGATGAGCTAGATCGGATGCTAAACGCATGGAAAGGAGATGCAAATGGCAGATAGAACTTCGCAATGCGACAAGATAGTGCGACACATGAATGAGTATGGAAGCATTAGCCAGTTGGAAGCGATGCAGGAATACGGAATCATGCGACTTGCTTCACGCATTAGTGATTTGAAGAAAAAAGGCTATGTCATAGAGGACAAAATGGTGCATAGAACTAACCGCTATGGAGAGCCAGTGCATTATAAAAGATATTCGTTAGGGGTGGATGCATGAGATGGTGTTTTACTATCTGGGGAAGGCTACCTGGAATGAATGATTACACAACAGCCTGCAGAGGCAATCAATACAAAGGCGCACAGATGAAACGCAATGCGCAGAATATAGCACGTGCGTGTATATTGGACCAATTAGGGCGCTTAATGATAGAAAGGCAAGTAAACCTCCGTTACACGTTTTTTGAGCCGAATAAGAGGCGAGATAAAGACAACATAGCGGGGTTTGCACACAAAGTTATACAAGATGCTCTGGTTGAGTGCAAAGTGCTAAAAGACGATGGTTGGGATGAGATAGCAGGCTTCGAAGATAAGTTTGATGTAGATAAGAAATACCCACGAATAATAGTAGTGATAGAGGAGGTAGAAATTGAGCGAGATTAACAAGAATTTCATTGTAGTACATGGTTGGATGGTGTCAGATCTAAAGCTCAAAGGAAACGAGTTGTTTGTATATGCTATCATTTATGGTTTTTCACAAGATGGACAGACTGAATACAAAGGAAGTTTGTCTTATATCGAGAAATGGCTGAATGTAAGCAGACACACAGCAATAGATGCTATACAAAACCTTTTAGATAAAAGATTGATAGTAGAAACATACAGACCAAAGCAAGGAAAACATGAAACTTGCAGATATATGGCACCATTAGACAATTTGCTTGAATATGCAGCTAAAGTGAAATAGTTTTCCACACTAGTGAAAAAATTGCACTAGATGAATTTAACTAGTGAAAAAACTTCACTAGAACTAGTGCAGAATTTTCACTAGAACTAGTGCAAAAACTGCACCCAATAATATATATATAAATCTATTTAATTATTTAATATAGGAGTTTTTCAAAATGGATGAACAAAAGAGACCAAAATGGAAAGACAACGGAACGATGTTTGACCATTTGACTTTTGAAGAAAGATGGTTAAACAGATTAAATGTCAGTGATAAAGCAAGAAAAGCATTTAAGCATAGACCATATCAAGTACCTGGAGGATTAAGCGATGGAAGAAAAGACAACGAAAATGGCTGAATATGTATGCGATTGCATTTGCGGAAGAATAGATGGTCTTGCCGAAGATGATGCAGCAGAAACCTGCGATGCTTGTAAGCTAGGAAGATTTATAACAGACATTTGTAAATATCATCATGAGGAGGTGCGGGATGCGAAGATATCGTGTTGTGAAGCTAGACGGAACGGAAATTGCTAATTTTAGGAGGCTTGCTGATGTAGCAGATTTTATCGGTTACTCATATAACCATACAGTTTGTATGCAAAATGGGAATGTACCATACCCGAAAGGATATGATAAAAGGATTGTAGCTTATGACGATGGAAAGCCTACACCTTCAAGTACAAAAGAGTATTTCCAGAAGTACAGAAATAGAAACAGAGATAAATTCAATGCTTATAGAAGATTAAGGCGCTTGGAGGATAAGGAAAATGCAAGGACAAAGGATGAATGCAGTACAAAGAGCAAATAAGAAGATAGACCAAGAGCTGAAAAGGCATATAGAAATGGTGTATTCGGCAGTTGCGATTATCTTCTGGAAAGAATATGGCTGGAGGAAATTAAGAATTACAAGATTATTTGAGGAAACGCAGGAAGTGTGGCAAGAGTGCGCAGACTCAGGTGTTGCAGAATCAATGTTGTCAATGCTAGAAAATGAAACCGGAATAGAAATTAAAATGCCTGGCATGAAATCTTATCACGAGTATGCGTACTTAGATGCGGATGCTTGGGATAAGAAACCACCTACAGAAATGCAAGTGTTATACATAAGACAACAACAGTCAAAGTGGTTACCTGCGATGATGGTTGCGAATATATGCTTGGCACTTTACAGAAAAGAAAAATGGGGAGCTGAACGCATAGCAAGGTTTGTTTCTATGTTTGAAGAATTAAAAGCTGAATATGGGGCAAATACAAAGATATACAAAGAAGAGCTGGAAAAGTTGACTGACTTTACAAAAAATGAGGTGTGTAGTTTTGCAAAAAAATAATTTAGATCGTGAAATAGTAAGGCTATACCAAAATGGTTTTCCATACAAAGAAATTGCAAACCGGCTAGGAATTACTAAAGCAAAAGTCGATAGACGATTGCACGAAATTAGAAAAAAGAAGGAGGTAAAAAGATGGTGGGAAAAGTAGATTACTGGAAGAACGTCTGAGATATGCAGAAGAAACAGACAGAGAAAGGAATTAAGACTTACGGACAGACATTAGAGCAGAACACAAAAATGACAGATATTGAGAGGTTGGAGTATCTGGAAGAAGAACTTATCGATGCGTTGATGTACATCGAGCATATCAAGGCTAATGTTCATGGGTTTAATCCGTACCAGGAATAGAAAATCATAACTGAAATTGCTGTTTTTGACTTAAAATGCCAAAAATGGCAATTTCAAAGTGGAAAGTAGAAACGGAATGAAAGAAGATGAAGGTGGTGGCAGAGATGAAAGAAGATTCATACAACAGAAGGTTGGAATTGCTTATATACAAAAAGCTTGCAGAATGTGGATATAAATGTTGCGAAGGTATAGACAAGCTATATGGCGAGTATGGAAGATTGTACACTAATCCTTCTGCGTATCAACACTACTGTCATATAGCTTATGTCATTAGGATGAAGTACAAGAGGAAGTATGGTGTTGTTATTAAAGGCAATAAGCTAATCACTAAAGAGCAGTATGAAGAGTTGATAAGCTACATTGATTGGATTTTTGATGATTTTTTAAAGGAGAAACAGAATGAGCAGAATAATTATAAATTATGATGATGATATTCCAGATGCTAATGCGTTACATTATGCAAGTGTTGTTGTATCAATGGGTAGAATGAGTGGATTGCATGAAGAAAGTTATTGCTATTGTACTGCATTCAAAGATGGAACAAGAGTTTTGGCAGATGTAACAAAAAGTGGAACGGATGTATTTACGATGGAAGTAGGTGGAAATGATGAATGATGTTTGGAAAAGAATTTTTGAAGATTATATAAAGTCTTACGAAAGCATTGAGCATTTATCCAAACAAGGTATAGCAGGCGATGATGATATTGCTATTTTGAGAAATAATTTGCTGACAGACATAATCGAAACAATGCGAAGTGAGGTGGAAGAATGAGATTGATTGATGCAGATGAATTAAAAGAAAAATATACACAGATATTTGTGGAAAAATACGGGATTAAATGTGCTGAAATGTTTCATGGTGTGATAAATCAGACACCAATCGCCTACAATGTGGATGCAGTTGTGGAAGAGTTGGAAGCATTAGGCAATAGATATTTTGCTGAATATTGTGAATGTGGAGAATTTGATTTAATGAAGAAAAATAGTAGATATGCTAGAAGTATGGCTTATGATGAAGCAATCGAAATCGTGAAAAGAGGTGGCAAGAATGACGATTGATGAAATAGCAGATGACATAATCGAAAAAGAAAATTATCAATTGGCAAAGGCTTTTACTATGGTTATTTCTAGTTTGCTTTTGTCAAAAGATTTTCAACCTATTATAACTAAAACTGATGCTGAATATAGTTTAAATGATGATTTTGAAAAATACATTATTAGGAAAGAATACAATGTTATTTTTGATATTGATACAACATCACATGATAAGAAGATAAAAAATGATGCGATTGATGAATGTATTAAGTTGATAGGTGGAAATATTAAAAGTATTGTTGGCACTTACAACAAAGATACACCTTTAACAGATAGAGCATCATACAGAATCGCAAAAAATGAGTTAATTAAGGAGTTGGTTAAGCAATTGGAACAGTTAAAGGAGCAGAAATGAAGATAGCTTGTGATTTATGTGAAAAGGTAGAAGATGGAAATAAAGCAAATAAATGGTTAGGAATTACTGTAAATGGTAATTCAAGATATTTGTTTTGTGAAGAATGCGAAAGAAAGTTTTGGAACATATTTAAAGATGCAGAGAAGAAGAAAGAAGGTGCAGAATGACATACAAGGAATTTAAGAAATGGTGCGAATTAAGAGTATGTGATGGGTGTTGGGGAATGACAACTGCTATTTTTTGCATTGATTTATTGAAAAGTATTCAAAAAATGCCATTTTGGAAAAGAAAATCATACTGGAAAAACGAATGGGAGGATATGGTTGTAAACGAAATAGTCAATCCTATAAATAAAAAGATAGCAGAGCAGATGAAAGAAGGTGCAGAATACAACATGAACTTATATTTAGGACAAACAGTTTATAAAATATACAATATAGAGGTAGATGATATTAATTTTAAATATTCATTTGTTCAAGAAACAGGTTATTTGCCATGTGATAAAGATTTGATTGGTAAATCAATTTTTTTAACGAAAGAAGAAGCAAATATTAAATTGAAACAAATGAAAGAAATTGTAAACCAAATAAAATAACCATTCCAAGATGAAAGAAGGGAAGTAAATGCCTAAAAAATGCTTATGGTTATTGGTAACCACAGATAAATATGAGCTTCCTCTTGCTGTATGCGATACTGCTATGGAATTAGCACGAATTGTAGGTACAAGCGAGAATACAATTTATTCTGCGGTATGCCATTTTAACAAAAACCGAAAGATAAAAACTTGTAGATACAGAAAGGTTGTAATTGATGAGTGAATTAACGAAAGACAAAGAATGTATTAAGTGCGAGAAAGTATTTGACTGCAAAGGAAAGCCGAAAGGTATTGCCTGCGTGAATTTTGAAAAGAGAAAGGACTTATTAAATGGCAAAAAGTATAATGCAAGATAAAAAAGAGTGTTGGTTATGCAGGAACGCAAATGGGAGCATTGAATTAAGCCCATACGGACTAGAAGAGCACCATTGTATATCTGGCACAGCTAACCGGAAGATAAGCGAGGAGACAGGTCTTAAAATGTGGTTGTGCGTATATCATCACAGACTTGTACATAGTTGCAGAGAAGCAGAGCTTATCGTTAAGACCAGCGCACAGATGAAGTACGAGGAAACGCACAGCAGAGAAGAGTTTATAAGTAAGTTTGGCAAAAGTTGGTTATAGGAGGAAGTATGACAGCAAAGGAATATCTAAAGCAATTATACATACTGGATATGAGATATAAGTCAAAGATGGAAGAGGTCATAGATCTGCGAGAGCTTGTGACAAGTGTTGGAGCTATTCGATATGACAAAGAGCAAGTGCAGACTTCTAAAAGAAACGATCAGTTAGTGAATGCGGTTATTAAAATAACAACTGCAGAGAATGAGGCGATGCGTAGAAGTGTGGAGCTGGCAGATAAGCGCCAAGAGATTATAGACAGAATTATAAATCTTGATGACGGTAATTATATTAGAATACTATGTATGCACTATGTGCATTATAAAAAGTTTGAAGATATATCGGATGCTATGCACTACTCTTGTGATTGGATAAGGCATTTACATGGCGAGGCGCTAAAAGCATTTGAAAGTAAATATCCGGAAATATTAAAGGAATGAGGACAACACACAAAAACACATTTATCTATGATATGATGTAAACTGTGAATAAGTGGTTATAGGTTTTCCATTCATTCTCGTTCCTCCGAGGCTCATGCGATTACGTGTGGGCCTCAAAGTGTTATTAGGAGAAAACATGGCGCAGAAGTTTAGCAAAGCATTTTATAATTCCAAAGAATGGGAGAATGTAAGAGAGTATTGTCTTATGCGTGATAAGTATTTGTGTGTGAACTGTGGAGCGCCTGCGGAAGAGGTACACCACAAGATACACCTTACTCCACAGAACATAGGAGACAAGAGCATAAGCCTTAATCCTAACAACTTAGCTAGTCTGTGTAGAGCTTGTCACTTCGAACAACACAGAGGGGAACACGCAAACGGACTAAAGGCAAAGCAGAGAGAAGAGAAGAGCCAATACACATTTGATGAGAACGGATATCTTGTTAGAAAAAATATTTGATAGCCCCCCGATGCGCTGAAAATGAAGTGGCGCAGGAG
>JAGHSX010000122.1 GCA_018065645.1 Candidatus Scybalousia scybalohippi | reverse complement strand
AGTAAAGTATTTAATTGTCATATTGACTTAATCCATAAAGAGACTTACCACATTTCTTTACTCCATCTATTGCCCATTATATTGGTTCTATAGTAGTATTTACATCTAATAGAGGTCACATCTCCCTCCTAATTCCTCCCCCTAAGGAATTAGCTTGGTGGGAGGTGTTGTACGTAACCTTTTGGTGTGTTTTCTCGTAATAATGGGAGAATTTGGAAAAAATTGTAAAATTTTGTAATTATTTGGAATTTTTTATTTAATTTTGTAGTCACTTTTTTAGTGTATAATAACAAGAAGTTATGTCATTGATAGTAGGAGTAGAATATTGTAAGACTGATGCTAACGGTAGATTCAAGTTGCCTGTCGCTTTTATTAAGCAACTTGATTTGTCGTCAGATAATCGTTTTTTCATACGTCACTCCATTTACAATGCATATCTTGAGTTGTTTACTTACGCATCTTTCCAAGAGGAAGTGAAGAAACTACAAGATAAGCTAAATCCTTACGACCCAGAAGCTAAAAGACTCTACAGAAGATACATAGAAGGCAATATGCTTGAATTGGATTCTGCAGACAGACTAAACATTCCAGGTTCCTTACGACAAGATGCTAATATAGATAAAGAAATTGTTGTCGTGGGTTCTGGAGACTTTATAGAAATCTGGGATTCTGCAACATACAAGAATATTGACAACGATAACTTTGATTACAAAGCCGTTGCCAAAGCTCTTTTGGGTGATACCAAAGAGGAGTAATGTTGTTTGAAAGATAAGGAATGCAAGAAGAAAATTATCATATACCAGTACTATTGGAAGAATGTATGGAAGGGTTAAATATCAATCCTTCTGGTGTTTACGTTGACCTTACTTTTGGTGGTGGAGGACACTCTCGAGAGATTTTGAAGCGACTATCTCCAGAGGGTGAGTTGTTTGCTTTTGACAAAGATGAAGACGCAAAAAACAATGCTATCAATGACGAGCGTTTTTGTCTTATCAATGATGACTATGCCAACATATCCAAGCAGTTGCGTATGTATCGCAAGATGAAAGTTGACGGAATACTGGCAGATCTTGGCATTTCTTCACATCAGATAGACACTGCTGAGAGAGGTTTTTCTACCAACAAGGAAGCTCCTTTAGACCTTAGGATGAACAGACAGACTGGTGTAACAGCAGCAGATGTTGTTAACAGTTATGATAAAGAGCAGCTTAAGGCTATCTTCAAGGAGTATTCCGACCTTCCAAACAGTGGTTTCCTTGCAGATAGAATAGTGAAGATGAGAGATGAAAGCCCTATCCAGACTACTATGGATTTGGTAAAAATCATTTCTCCTTTGGCAATGAAAGGCAAGGAAAACAAGTATTACGCCAAGGTATTCCAGGCTTTGAGAATAGAGGTCAATGATGAGATAAGAAATCTGGAGAGAATGCTTGTGCAATGTGCTGATTTATTGAAAGAAGGTGGTCGTCTAGTAGTGATTTCTTATCATTCTTTGGAAGATAGAAGAGTGAAGAACATCATGAGAAACGGCAACCTAGAAGGCAGGGTGGACAAAGATTTCTATGGCAATGTGCTTTCTCCATACAAGGTTATCACCAAGAAACCTATAGTAGCGAGTGAAGAAGAGCTAGAGAGAAACTCTAGAGCCAGAAGTGCCAAGTTGAGAATAGCAGAAAAGAAAGGAGAGGAATATGAGTAAGAAAGAGCATTCTAAAATCTCCATCTATAGATTGGTGAGCAAGAATTTGGGATTTATTATCTACTGCTGTGCTTTGCTTATAATACTTATCTCCTTGAGATATGGCATAGAAGGTTCTGTAAGGAAGATCAACAAGCTTTCTTCTGAAATCTCAGAGTTGCAGGAAAAGAGCAGAGAGGAGAAAACCAAGTACCAGACTGCTACCAAGATGTCTTCTGTTGATGCAAGACTGGAATCTACAGGTGTTTCCATCTCCAAGGAACCTATTAAAGATATTATAATTTACGAAGACCCAAGATAGGCAATGAAAAGAACTGATGACGAATACATATTAAGGACTCTCACAATCTTTACCATAATATTGATTGGAGTGTTTGTTGCTGTTTTGGGTAAGGTGCTTTACCTTGAGATAGGCGAACATCAGTATTGGGAGCAGAGAGCTCAGGACTGGACTATAAGAAAATCTTCTGTGGATGCCAAGAGAGGAAACATATACGCCATAGATGCAGACACTGGCGAGAAACTTCTTCTGGCAACTAACAAGAAATACTGGGATATTTACATAGACCTAGGTAGAGGTAAGACACAGACAAAATCTGGCAAAGATACCATAGATTGGATTGTTCCAGAGAAAGAATACAAGGAAGGTATAACAAAACTCTGCATCAAGTTGGCTGAGATATTCCCTGGAGGAAAGACTGCCAACGAGAGAAGAGCATACTTCGATGCCCAGAGAAAGAAGAAAAACAGATACGTCCTTGTGCAGAAGATGGTTTCTGAGGAACAGTTGGAAAGACTTAAGGAGTTGCCTATTGTAGGAAAGCAGAAAGTAAAAAAAGGAAAGGTAAGATATTCTCTTTCTCCAGCAGTTGCCAGAGAGTTGAAATACAAGAGAATCTATCCATATAATCCTCTTGCAAGAAGAACTATAGGTATTAGTGTTTCAGATGGAGGCTGTGATACTTGTTACAATGGTATTGACGGATACTACACAAGATATCTTTCAGGTATTCATGGTGAGAGATGGGAGAGAAAGATCAATCCAGGACAGTGGGTGCCTATAGATGTCGATGAGGAGATAAAGGTTTCAGATGGCTGTGATGTTATCACTACTCTAGATGTCTCCTTGCAGGAACTGGCAGAGAAAGCTTTGTTGAGTTGTCTTGATAGTAACGAGGCAGAGAGTGGAACAGTTATCCTTATGGAGACACAGACAGGACACATTAAGGCTCTTGCCAGCTACACCAAACAGAAAGATGGTTCTTATTATGAAACAGAAAACATAGGAGCTATGTCTCGTTTTGAGCCAGGCTCTACCTTTAAGATAGTGACAGCTATGATGCTTATAGACAAAGGTCTTGCTGATACTTCCAACATAGTACCTACAGGAAGAAAGCACTATCCTAGAACTATAAAAGATATTCGTGACGTAGGTAAGGTAGATCATGGAGATGTGTCCTTTACTAGAGCCTTGGAGTTATCTTCCAATGTTGGTATAAGTTCATTGGTTTACGACCTATATGGACAGGACAAAGCTTCACGACAGAGATTCATAGATGATTTGTACAAATACTTTATGTATGAGACTCTTGACTATGATTTGAAACTTCATGAGCCAATGCCATACATTGCCAAGACTACATCATTGGATGATATTCTTAGACTTTCTTTTGGCTATGTTACTGCTATGACTCCTTTGCAGATGCTTACCTTCTACAATGGAATAGCCAATGGCGGCAAGGTTATGAAGCCTATGTTTGTTTCCGAGATACAGAAAGACGGAGAAACCATTCAGGCTTTTGAACCTGTAGTTCTTAAGGAGCAGATGTGCAAGCAAAGCACCTTGCTTAAGATTCAGGATGTATTGAAGAGAGTTGTACTTTATGGTACTGGTAGAAAACTTAGAGGAACAGCCTATGGTATAGCAGGAAAGAGTGGTACAGCAGAGATAGGTTATGAAGACAGCACAAAGGTTCTTAGACACAGAGCTTCTTTTGTAGGATACTTCCCAGCAGATGAGCCAAAGTATTCTTGTATTGTGGTGATTTCAAAACCTCACAAAGCTTTGACACACGGAGGAGATCTTGCTGCTCCTGTATTTAGAGAATTGAGTGACAGAGTTATAGGTAGTGGTATGGCTTCATATACTGCCAAGACTCTTAACACAAAGAACATACAGCCAATATTACCATACGGACATGCTGGACAATATACACAACTGTGCAGAAACCTTGGCTTTATGCTTCCTACCTTCAAGAGCACTTGGGTAAGGACGGCTATGGTTGACAGTATATTCCATAGTGAAGCACAACCACTTAATCCAAACAGAATGCCTGATGTGAAAGGTTTGACACTTAGGGATGCAGTCTATATGTTGGAATCTATGGGTTTAAAAGTTAAGTTCCAAGGTTATGGAAAGGTAGTTGGTCAGAGTATAGATAAAGGTAAAAGTGTTTCAAAGGGAGACGTAGTAGTTTTGACTACTGCATCACAGAGAGCTAGAGCAGAGGCTATAAAGAAAGAGGAAGAAGAAAGAAGACTGGCTCAAGAAACAGAAGCAAAGAAACAGTCTGCGGGAAACTAAGAAATAGTAAAATAAAACGAAGAAAGAATAAAATAAAACGAGGAGTTAGCAAAATAAAACGGCGTTTCGCTAAAATAAAACGAAGAGATAATGAAACCATTGCAGGAAATATTACATGGCGTTAAAGTTGAGAAGACTATAAACGAAGCATCATTGGATGTGCCTGGTGTAGCTTTTGACTCCAGAAAAGTTAAGGACTCTTTCATCTTTGTAGCAGAGAAAGGTGTTGCTACAGATGGGCATCTTTACATTGATAAGGCTATAGAGAACGGAGCCAAAGTTATTGTCTTTGAGGATATGCCTGAAAATATTAAGGAAGGCATCACTTATATTCAGGTGAAGGATTCTTCTTTGGCATTGGGCATTATTTCTTGTAACTTCTATGACAATCCAAGCAAGAAACTTAGACTTATAGGTATTACAGGTACCAATGGAAAGACTACAACTGTTACATTGCTGTATCGTATGTTTTCTTCCATGGGCAAGAAGTGTGGATTGCTTTCTACTATAGAAAATAGGATAAACGATAATGTTATCCCTACAGAGAGAACTACTCCAGATGCTGTAACTATCAATGAACTTTTGTCACAGATGGTTGAAGCAGGTTGTGAGTATGCTTTCATGGAAGTTTCTTCACACTCTGTAGTTCAGAACAGAATAGCTGGCTTGAAGTTCTTCGGAGGAATATTCTCAAACATTACCTTGGATCACCTTGACTACCACAAGACATTTGACAATTATATAAAGGCCAAGAAGAAATTCTTTGATACACTTCCTTCTTCAGCTTTTGCTCTTTCAAACATAGATGACAAGAACGGAATGGTGATGCTTCAAAATACCAAGGCTAAGAAACTTACATATTCTCTTTCATCTCCAAAGGCAGACTTCAAGGCTGCCATAATAGATGATTCTTTTGACGGACTGCATATTTCTATGGACGGAAGAGAGATGTTTGCAAGACTTATAGGCAGATTCAATGCTTACAATCTGCTTGCAATATATTCTACAGCAGTTTCTTGTGGAGTAGATAAGGATGAGGTTCTTGTAAACCTTTCTGCTCTTACATCAGCACAGGGAAGATTTGAATGCTACAGACTCAAAACAGGAGCAGTAGCAATTATAGACTATGCACACACACCAGATGCTTTGGAAAATGTGCTTAAGACTATTCACGAGGTAAATGTTAAGAAACAGAATAAGGTCTTTACTGTTGTAGGTTGTGGTGGAGACAGAGACAAGTCAAAGAGACCTATTATGGCAGAACTTGCACAGAGACTGAGTGATACCCTAGTTTTGACTTCAGACAACCCTCGTACAGAAAATCCTGAAGAGATTCTTAATGATATGAAACAGGGATTGAAGGAAGATAAACCAAACCAGCAGCATTTCTGTATTTCTGACAGAAGAGAGGCGATACATCTTGCTTGCACTCTGGCAAAGAAAGATGATATCATACTTGTAGCAGGCAAGGGTCATGAAAATTATCAGGAAATAAACCATATAAAACATCATTTTGACGATAAAGAAGAAGTATTAAAATATTAAAACAATAACCTTTTAACTGAATAAAAAATTATGTTGTATTATTTATTTGATTATCTGCACAAACAGTTCGCTTTCCCAGGAGCAGGTGTATTTCAGTACATCTCTTTCAGGGCAGCTATGTCTGTTATTACCTCTTTGCTGATTACTATTGTATTTGGAGGTAAGATGATAAGCTTTCTAAGAAGAAAGCAAGTAGGAGAGACTGTAAGGGATTTGGGTCTTACAGGTCAGAAGGAGAAAGAAGGTACTCCAACTATGGGCGGTCTTATTATCCTTGCGGCCATTCTTGTTCCTACACTTCTGTTTGCTAAGATAGATAATATTTACATAGTTATAATGCTTATAACTACTGTATGGCTGGGAGCTTTGGGATTCAGAGATGACTATATCAAGGTCTTCAAGAAGAACAAGGAAGGTATGAAACCTAGAACAAAGATTCTTGGACAAGTAACATTGGGAATATTGGTAGGTAGTCTTATGTTCTTCTCTCCAGATATACGTATTCAGGAGAAACAACACGTTACAGAGTACTCACAGACACACAATCTGCAAGTTTCTTCCACATACGAGAAAGCTAAACAGCAGTTTACAAAAGAGTCTATACATAGTACAAAGACAACTATACCTTTTGTCAAAGGACATGAGATAGATTATGCTTGGCTGATAAAATTCATAGGTAAGGATTACCAGAACTATGCGTGGTTGATATTCATTCCTATAGTGATATTGATTATTACAGCTGTAAGTAACGGAGCCAATCTTACGGACGGAATAGATGGACTGGCGACAGGAACTTCGGCTATAGTGGGCTCTACTCTGGCAGTATTGGCATGGGTAAGTGGTAATATTATCTTTGCCAACTATCTCAACATAATGTATATACCTAACATTGGAGAGTTGACAGTATTTATTGCAGCCTTTGTGGGAGCTACAGCAGGGTTCCTTTGGTACAATACATATCCAGCACAGATATTCATGGGTGATACTGGCTCTTTGTCAATAGGAGGTATAATAGCAGTTTTTGCTATACTTATCAGAAAAGAATGGTTATTGATAATACTTTGTGGTATATTCCTTATAGAAAGTGTATCTGTTATGATGCAGGTTTCATATTTCAAATATACCAAGAAAGAATATGGTGAGGGAAGAAGAATATTCCTTATGACACCAATACATCATCATTTTCAGAAAAAGGGTTGGCCAGAACCAAAGATAGTACAGAGATTTTTCCTAATATCAATAATATTGGCAGTAGTAACAGTAATAACTTTAAAACTAAGATAAGAGATGACTATAGAAGATTTGGCTATACAAGGAAGAGACGCAAATTTGTCTAGTGCAGAACGTACATACGACAACATATACAAGATGAGAAATAAAACGCTTATGAATACATTTCTTAAGCGTGATATGGGACATAGAAACCAGTTGACAGCTACAATCAATGGAGTGCAGTTTATAGATGATAGTCTTGCATTGTCTCCAAATGCAACCTGGTTTACTTTTTACCAGACCAATGAACCTATAGTATGGATAGTTGAAAATCTATCAAAGAAGGATATTGATTTGAAGGAGCAAGTTTCTACTATCAAGGAAAAGGTTAAGACTGTTATTGTTATTGATGGGGAAAAAGAAAGCAAGAAGATGTTGTCTCAGTTAAGAAAAGTTACAAACATAGTTGAGACAGATGAGATGTCAAAGGCTGTTGAGTTGGGATTTCATCTTGCTGCAGAGGGAATGAAAGTTATCTACTCTCCTGCCAGTGGTACTTCTGACAAGGCTCTTTTGAGAGGAATGGAATACAATAACTGTGTAAATAATTTGTAAAGTACATCATAATGGAACAAAAATGGAAATTTAGATTCAAAGGCGATAGAACCATGCTTACATTGTATGGTTTGTTTATACTGGTATCTATAATTTTTGTTTTTACTTCTATAGGTAAACTTGTTTATACTGTAGGAGACAATTCTGTATATCCTCTTTTGTTGAAACACCTTGGACTTATATTTGTAGGTGTTGTTGCTTGTTATGTCTCCTATAAGATTAAATACAAATATTACTCTGCGCCTATTGTAAGGAAATTACTTTATATTACTTCTATTATACTGCTGCTAGCTGCCTTTGCATTGAGTGGAGGAAAGACTGCCAGCAGATGGATAGTTTTGCCAGGTATAGGCCAGCTTCAAGGTTCTGAGATAGCTAAATATTTATTGATTTTATATACATCTTCGCTTTTAGCTATAAATCGTGAGACAATAAAAACTTGGGATACTTTCAAGAAGATAGGTATACCAGTTCTTGTAATTTCAGCTTTGATATTCCTTGAGAACTTCTCTACTTCTATGCTAGTATTTGCTGTTTGTGCAGCTCTTATGATTATAGGAAGAGTAAACATGAAATATATGTCTATAATACTAGTAGCTTTACTATTGTTAATAGTTGGAGTAGTTATGGTTACCGCTAAGTCGGAAAAACTTAGAAGTAGTACAGCTATACATCGTGTACAGACATTTATTGAAAATGATAAGACAATCATAGATCAGCCAAACATTGCTCGTATGGCTATTGCTACAGGAGGCGTATCAGGTAAGGGTATTGGGCGTACAGAAGAAGCAAGATTTTTAAGTGAGTCTCATAACGACTTTATCTTTGCAATCATATTGGAAGAGACAGGTTTCTTGGGAGCTCTTTTTGTGGTTTTCTTGTACTTGTATTTAATACTAAGAATTATGTATGTTGCAAGCAGGAAGGCGAATGGGTTCTTTGGAAAGTTCGTAGCCTTGGGAATAGGTTTTATGTTTGCTTTCCAAGCTTTGATGAATATGATGGTAGCGGCACATATGGCTCCAGTAACAGGTCAAACATTGCCATTTATCAGTTATGGTGGAACATCATTTGTTTTTGCTTCTTTTGCATTGGGTATTGTGTTGAATATTTCTAAGGGAGAAGGAATGGATGCCAAAGATGAAGAGACAGAAGAGCAGGATGATGAACAACAGAACAAAGAAAGTAAATCCCAAGAAGGAAGTAAAGATAAACCAACTACAAGAGAAAAATTAGAAAATAGAATAAAGGAGGCTTATAATGAAAGTGATAATTAGTGGAGGTGGAACAGGTGGACATATTTTTCCTGCCATTGCAATAGCAAACTGCATAAAGAAAAGATATGCAGATTCCGAAATATTGTTTGTGGGTGCTGAAGGAAAGATGGAAATGCAAAAAGTTCCACAGGCAGGCTACAAGATTATTGGATTGAAGATTGCTGGATTCCAAAGAAAGAAACTGTGGAAGAATATTTCACTTCCTTTCAAGATGCTGGCTTCTTCTATGAAGGCTACAAGGATTATCAAAGACTTTCAGCCAGATGTTGCTATAGGAGTTGGAGGTTATGCTTCTTGGGCTACATTGAAGCAGGCAGCCAAATTGGGTGTTCCCACCTTGTTGCAAGAGCAGAACTCTTTTGCAGGAAAGACCAACAAGGAATTGTCTAAGAAAGCTAAAGCTATCTGTACTGCTTATGACAATATGGACAGATTCTTCTCAAAGGAGAAGATTGTAAAAACTGGAAACCCAATTAGAAAAAATATATCTTCATTACAAGAAAATATCTCTTTGTTACAGGAGACTGCAATCAAGAAATATTCTCTAGAAAAGGGAAAGAAAACTATTTTGATAATAGGAGGTTCTCTTGGAGCAAGAACTATCAACAACAGCATAGAAAAGAATCTGGATTTCTTTATAGAGAATGATATTCAACTTTTGTGGCAGACTGGCAAGTTCTACTACAATGATATAGTTGAAAGAGTAAAAGACAAGATAGCCAAGACAAACAATATACATATTCATGAGTTTATATTCGATATGGATCATGCATATTCTGTTGCAGATATTATAATCTCCAGAGCAGGTGCCTTGAGTATAAGTGAACTATGCTGTGTTGGAAAACCTGTTATTCTTGTGCCTTCTCCAAATGTTGCAGAAGATCACCAGACTAAGAATGCTATGGCTTTGGTAGAAAAAGATGCAGCAATTATGGTCAAGGATATGGAAATGTCAGAAAAGATAGTTCCAGTATTGGAAAATCTATTGGCTGATACAACAAAGCAAGAATCTTTGGGCAAGAATATTCTTGCTATGGGAATTACAGATGCTGATGAAAGAATAGTAGATCAGATAGAAAAGATTTGCAAAAGATAAAAATATGGCTAGATATTATTTTTTAGGTGTAGGTGGTATAGGTATGAGTGCTATTGCCAGGTATCTTAAGATGCAAGGCAATGATGTTTATGGCTATGACAGAACTCCTTCTGATTTAACTCATCAGTTAGAGAAGGAGGGTATTGTGATTAACTATGAAGATAAAAAAGAAAACATACCATCAAATATAGATTATATTATTTATACTCCTGCCATACCTAATGATAGTGAACAGATGCAATATTTATCCAATAGCGGTATTCCTATGGAGAAGCGTTCTGTTGCACTTGGCCATATTACCTCTAACAAGAAAGTTTTGGCTGTTTCAGGTACGCATGGAAAAACCACTACCTGTGGAATGATAGCTCACATACTTTCATCTTCACCACTAGGTTGTTCTGCTTTCCTTGGTGGAATACTGAAGAGTGTGGACAACAACTTTTTATTCAACAAGGATAGTCAATATGTGGTTGTAGAAGCTGATGAGTATGACAGAAGTTTTCTTCAGTTAAGACCATATGCCAGTGTTATAACTGCTATAGATGCAGACCATATGGATATCTACCACACTTATGAAAATCTTCATAAGGCTTTTGAGGATTTTGCTTCTTTGACATCTGATGAAGGCTTGTTGTTGGTTAAGAATACAAGAAAAGAAATAGTATCCCAGTTTGCGAAAACAAAGAATGTTAAGACTTATTCTTTTGATGACAAAGAGGCTTGCTGTTTTGTACCTGATTATAGGGTAGAAAATGGAAAGTATTTCTTTGATTATGTTTGTGATGATTGCAAATGGGATAATATAGAGATGAGTTACCCAGGCAAACACAACATAGAAAATATGGTCGCAGCAATATCTATTTGCAGATTTGTGTTGCAGAAGGAAGGTTATTCATTAGAGGATACAGAAAAAATAATAAGAGAAGGTGTAAAGACATTTTCTGGTATGAAGAGAAGGTTGGATTATATTCACAGAGCAGATAATGCAATCTTTATAGATGATTATGCACATCACCCAAATGAAATTTCTGCTACTATTTCTTCTTTAAGAGAAATGTATCCTGAAAAACACTTCACAGGAATTTTCCAACCACACCTATATTCTAGAACAAAAGATTTTGCTGATGGTTTTGCACGAGCATTAAGTCTGTTGGATACAGCAATACTTCTCCCAATATACCCAGCAAGAGAACTGCCAATAGAGGGAGTAAATAGTGAGATGATTCTGGAAAGAATGACGATAAAGGACAAGACTTGCACAACTAAGCAGGATTTACTTCCAATGCTTAAGAACTTGAAACCAGAATTTCTTATTACTTTTGGGGCAGGGGATATAGATAGAATGCTGAAAGATATTCAAAAGGTTATAGAGTAGATGAAAAAGAGAAACTTGATATTGGTTATTATAGGAATAATATTGCTGATAGTTGTGACGAATGTTACAATACGCTATTCCAATATAAGGTCTGTAAATTTCTCTGTAAAATATCCGACAGAAGACCACATTATTTCCTTGCCTGAAATTCAGCAATCTTTAGCCAAGCGTTTTGGAGATCTAACGCAGAAAAAAAGAAGGGAAATATCTACAGAAGATATTCGTGTCTATCTAGAGTCAAAGAATTTTGTATCAAAGGCAGATATAGCTGTCACTATGTTGGGGAAATTGAATATAGTAATATATGAAAGCGAACCAATAGTAAGAGTTTATCCAAAAACAGGAGATGATTTTTATTTGGATAAGGATTTTCATGTGCTGAAAGTTGTAGAGAATCATCCATCTCATACAATGATAGCGACGGGAGATTTTCCTAGAGTAGAAAATCTAAAAGTAGATTCACTGAAAAACATATTGAAAAGTCTTTATGACTTATCTACTATAATAAGAAATGACTCTATACTGAAATATCAGATAGATCAGATAGATTATCACGATACTACATTTATACTTATACCAAAGATAGGAGATTATTCCATCATATTGGGCAGTAAAAACAACTGGGAAGATGAACTTTTACGTCTTCACCACCTTTACAAGTCATCATTTATTCATAGTGACTGGCAACAATATTCAAAGATAGACTTGCGATTTTCAGAGCAGGTTGTTTGTACAAGAAAAGAAGATAATAAGTAACAATAATAAAACCTTTTAACAACATGGAAACATCAAAAATCAAAAAAGAACGTATAGTAGTAGGTATAGACATAGGTACAACCAAGATAGTTTGTCTTATAGGAAAGAAGAATGAAAAAGGTGAGATAGATATAATAGGTAAAGGTAAGACTGAATCTATAGGTGTAAAAAGAGCTGATATTATCAACGTATTGGAAACTTCCAAGAGCGTTAAGTTGGCTGTAGAACAAGCAGAAGCTCAATCTGGCTATAAAGTTTCAGAAGTTTTTGTAGGCATAGCAGGTTCAAATATCCGTTCAGAAATGAATCGTGCTTTCTTGGAAATAAATGAAGAAGGTCACATCATATCTAAAGAAGATATAGATAAACTTACTAAAGAACAATTCAATCTTAAGCTAGAACCAGGTCAGAAGATAATAGATATAGTTCCTCAAAGTTATAAGGTTGATGGAATGGTGGGAGAGATAGCTCCTGATCTTATAGTAGGTGTTCCAGGAAAGAGATTGGAATGCACATACAGGTACATAAGTGCAAATCTGGACAATATCAATAATATTAGAAGAAGCGTTAAGGATGCTGGTTACGAAATAAAGAACCTTTTACTGCAACCTATATGTAGCGCTGAGGCTGTTACTGATGAGGAAGAAAGAGATGCAGGTGTTTGTCTAGTGGATATAGGTGGCGGTACTACAGACGTAGCTATTTATCATCAAGGTATAATGAGATACACTTCAGTAATACAATTGGCAGGAGATGTTATTTCTAAGGATATAGAAACAGCTTGTAACATAGTACCAAAGCAGGCAAAAGCTTTGAAAGAACAATTTGGCGATTGTATCTTTGATAAAAATCAGGAAAATGAAATTATCTGTATTCCTGGTATAAGAGGAATGGCTCAGAAAGAAATAAGTAAAGCCACTCTTACAAATGTTATCAAAGCAAGATTGGAAGATATCTTGGGACAAGTTCTTTATGATATCAAACAATCTGGTTATGACAGAAGCCTTGTAGCAGGTATAGTTCTAACAGGTGGTGGTGCTATGATAAAGAATATTACTAATCTTACATCATATATTACAGAAGGCATTTCTACCCGCATAGGAAAATCAAATGATTATCTTGTAAAAACTAATGAAGTTGCAAAAGAATTAGAACACCCAATGTATGCAACTGTTGTTGGTTTGTTGATAAAAGGTTTTGAATACTATGAAGAAAATGAGCCTATAGTTGAAGAACCAGAACCAATAGAAGAACCTGTTGCTCCAGAACCAATAGTTGAAGAGCCTGAGAAAAAGAAAGAAAAATCTTCTAAGAAGAAAGAAAAGAAAGAGAAAAGTAACGACGGAGTTATTGAAAAAGTTCAAGGATTCTTCAAAAGAATACTTAAAGACGGAATGGAATAGGGAGTTTATTAACAAATAAGTGTTTATAAAAAAAACTTATTGTGTTGATGTAAACAAAATAATAGTTGTAATTTTACATTTTGAAATATTTTCCGCTTATAGTATACACAC
>JAGHSX010000009.1 GCA_018065645.1 Candidatus Scybalousia scybalohippi | reverse complement strand
GGGAGGCTGAAACGAAGAAGTAAAGTTTTGCAAGTCCGATTTGCAAATATTACAAGTCGGACTTGCAGATATTTTAAATCGGATTTGCAGAAAAATAAAACGAGGTTTTATTTTTCTAACTCTTCGTTTTAATTTCATAACATTTGATGTTTTTAAAATAAAACGAAGAGTTATTTGCTATATGTAGAAAATATAAAGCATAAAAAAAAGAGACCTCAAACGAGGTCTCTTTTCATTATTTGCAACAAAGATTATTTGCTTAAATCTTTTATTACTTCGCCGTGGTCTTTTACTATCATACGATACCAAGCTTCTGGATAAGCAGGTTGGTCTGGGAATACTACATCTCCTTTACGATAACCTGTTTCAACGAACTTGCCATCTTTTTCTTTCTTAATATTACCATCAACGTATTTAACCAATAGGTAGTTGTCCAATTCTTTCCATGCGTTGAAAACTTCAGCAGATTTGTTGAAAGAGAATTTTGTCATAGCCTTACGCATATCTGCTTCAGACATGTTTTTCAATTTTGCGTCCAATGCTTCTACCTGTTGAATGCCGCTATATTCCAATGCATTTTGTAGTTTCTGTATATCAACTATCATATCGCAGTAACGAGTGTAAGCAAAGTTTGCTACACGGTTGAATAGCCAGAAAGCACTTGTAGGAGAATATTGAGACATAGAACCGTTACCTTCTCTAAAGTTTTCAGGAGCACCGTCAATAGCACCATACATAGGAACGTAAACAGTAGTGTAAGTATCATCTACGCCAAACCAAAGAACACCTTTAGCAGGGTTAGGCATCCAACTTCTTGTTTGAGCAACAAAAGAGAAACCTGTCTGTTGAGTAGAAGTAGCTCTTTCGTGAACATATTTTTGTCCGTCAACTTCCCAGTTCATAGGTCTCCAACGATAAGGATTTCCGTAAGGACCTGCACCCAAGTCTTTAGTCATATCCATAGATGTTCCTTCATAATGGTCTCTCATAAGATCCATAGCTTGTTTTACATCTACCTTCTCTGTAGGTTTAATCCAAAGAGGCATACGATGTGTAAGGTCTTTACCCATTGCATAGTCTTCGTATTTTACCATATCTGCATTGCAACGGCGGAACATAGCATAAACTCTAGCTTCACAACCTCTTGCAGCGCCAAATGTCATAGGAGCATATGTGTCAGAGAAAGAGAAGTCAGCATCTTTTCCATTATACCAGCCTTTAAGTCTTGCAAATGAGATAACATCTTCTGCATATACAGTTTCAACTTCTGGACGGAAGATTTCTTTTAGGTTTTTAGAAGAGATAGATTTGAAAGATTTCTTCACTTCTTGTGGAAAAGTAGTGATACGAGCTTGGTTTGCGTGACCAGAGATGTATCCTTCTGGTATTCTTCTTGCAACCCATACACCACCTTTTGTCCAACCTTTAACAACCTTACCTTTAGCATCCATAACAGGTTTTCCTTTACCTATCAACTCCATAATCCATACTTCGTCTCCGTCTGCTATAGAGAAACTTTCACCTTCTGAAGCATAGCCATAAGTAGCCATAAATTCAGCTATAGTTTTGATAGCTTCTCTAGCTGTTTTAGCTCTTTGAAGAGTAAGGTAGATAAGTGAACCATAGTCTATACCATTACCAAGGTCCCAACATTCTTCTCTACCACCATATGTAGTCTCACCAATAGCAAGTCCCCATTCGTTCATATTACCTACTACTGTATAAGTTTGAGCAGCTTGAGGTATTTTTACCAATGGTTTACCGCTATCCCAGTCTATTACCTGAATCATAGTTCCTGCTGGGTATTGAGCAGCTCTTCTGTAATAAAGTTCTCCATAAAGAGTGTGAGAGTCTGCTGCATAAGTAATCATAGTTGAACCATCTTTTGTTGCTCCTTTAGTGAAAAGGAAGTTGGTACAAGCTATACTTTGCAAGCCCATAAGTGTTACGGCTACGAATAATACTGCAGCCAAAAGATTTCTTCTTTTCATATCTGTAATTATTTATTATTATTTGCTAACCAATGTTCCTATGTTTTCGCCTTCTACAACTTTCTGAAGGTTGCCTGCCTTGTTCATATCAAAAACATAAATAGGCAAGTTGTTTTCTTGGCAAAGAGCAAAAGCTGTAATGTCCATAATCTTCAGTTTCTTTGTCAAGGCTTCGTCAAATGTAAGAGTTTCGTATTTCTTAGCTGTTGGGTCTTTCTCTGGGTCTGCAGTATAAACGCCATCAACTCTTGTACCCTTAAGAATAACATCTGCCTCTATTTCTATAGCTCTAAGAGTAGAAGCTGTATCTGTAGTAAAGAATGGATTTCCTGTACCGCCACCTATTATTACTACTCTGCCTTCATTAAGAGATTCTTTTGCTCTTCTTCTTGAGAAAGCTTTACTTATAGGCTCTATTGCAAGACCTCCAAGAAGTTCTGTCTTTACTCCTTGTCTTTCCAATTCGCCCTGCAATGCTAGAGAGTTAATCATAGTAGCCATCATACCCATATAGTCTCCCTGTACTCTGTCCATACCTTTTGCTGAACCTTGAAGACCTCTATAGATATTTCCGCCACCTATAACTACTGCTACCTGTACTCCTTTGTCATGAGCTTGTTTTATCTCATTACAATACATTGTAAGCATTTCAGGAGAGATACCATAAGCTTGTTCTCCCATCAAACTCTCACCAGAAAGTTTAAGTAATATTCTATTGTATTTCATAAAAATCAAGTTTTTTCTTTTTATCTCAAAAATAGACAAGCATCACCATAGGAAAGAAATCTGTAATCATTCTTCAAAGCGTGCTCATATACCTTTTTCCAATCTTCTCCTATCAAGGCATTAACCAATAGCAACAAAGTACTTTTTGGTTGATGGAAATTGGTAACCATTCCTTTCACAATATTGTATTGGTAACCTGGAGCAATCATCAGTTGTGTCTGTCCAAAAACATGGTCTATGCCTTCATTATTCATCATAGACAATATAGCTTTCAACGCTCTTTTGGCATCAACTTTAGCTCCGCCTTGGTAAGGTTCCCATTGCTTTACATCTATTTCAGAAAACTTGTTGTTATCCAAAAATACTCTTCTACCATACCAGTAAAGACTTTCAATAGTTCTTACAGAGGTTGTACCTACACAGATAATGCCTTTGTCAAGGTATGTCAACAGATTTTCCACTACCTCTTTTGAGATAGTGATTTTTTCTGTGTGCATAATATGTTCACCTATAGTCTGTGTAGTTACAGGCTTGAAAGTGCCTGCGCCAACGTGTAGAGTGACAAAAGAAGTTTTTACGCCTTTTTCTTCCAATGCCTTAAAAGTGTCATCGGTAAAGTGAAGTCCTGCTGTAGGAGCAGCTACACTGCCTTCGTAATTGGCGTAAACAGTTTGATAATCTTCCTTGTCATCTTCTTTAGCCTCTCTGTTAAGGTATGGAGGTAATGGAACAACACCAAACAATTCCAAAATTTCTGCAAAGCTCTTGTCACTATCCCAAGAAAAATCCACAATCCAACAATCTCTGTCCTGCTCTTTTCTTTCAGCACAGAGAGTTATTTCCTGGTTTTCAAAAGTCTTAGTGATAGATAATGGTCCTTGCTTCCATTTTTTATTGTTCCCTATAAGACAACGAAAACTTACCTTTCTCTTTTGAGCAAAGGCAAGTTGTATGTCATTAGGAGATATTGGCTCCAAACAAAAGATTTCTATCTTGGAACCTGTTTCCTTATAGAAGAAAAGTCTTGCATAGACAACCTTGGTATCGTTAAAGATTATCAAAGAATCTTTATCCACCAAATTAGGCAAGTTTGAAAAGACTTCGTCTTGTATCTGCTTGCCGTCAAAGTATAAAAGTTTTGCTTTATCTCTTTGTTTTAGAGGAAATTTAGCTATATTTTCCTCTGGCAAAGGATAATCAAAATCATCTATGCAAATATTCTGGGGTGTCAAGACAAAGATAAGTTATTATTTTTCTATCTCTATCTCGTAGCTTTCCATGATAGGGTTGTAAAGCAATTCTTTACAAGCAGATTCAACACTTGCTTTAGCTTCTGCTTCATCTTTAGCTTCAACTTCCAAAGTGATGTGCTTTCCTATACGTACATTTTCTATGTTGTTGATATTGATATTCTTCATAGAAGAAGTAACTGCTTTACCCTGTGGGTCCAATAATGCTTTCAATGGCATTATGTTAATGCTAACGTTGTATTTCATTTTATTCTCTGTATTAAAAAATCAGTTTGCAAATATAATAATTTTTCTTGAAATAAGAAGTATTTCTATCTATTGTTTGCAACACAGCAATGACATCAAGATGTACAAGCATATTATCATTGGTATTGCTCTCAGATTAAATAGTGCGACCAACACTACCACCAACATCAAGAAAATAAATCTTATCTTATTGTCTTTCCATTTCAAATTGTGAAACTTAAGAGAAAACATTGGTCTTTCACATACCAGTAGGTAAGAAGTAATCAGGCAGACTGGTAAGATAAAGTATGCACTAGGTAGATAGGTTACCATCCATTCAGAGAAAGATGGTATGATAGAGTAGAATCCTTTGCTGTCTGCATACTCTAACAATGGTAATGAAAGCCAAAGCATAGCATTGGCTGGAGTAGGAAGTCCGATGAAAGATGTTGTCTGTCTTTCATCCAGATTAAACTTAGCCAATCTGTAGGAAGACATCATAGCCATAAACAGTGGTATCCAGCACAAGATATTTTGTAAATCGTTTGGCAAAGCAGAAATCCTTACATAATAAAAAGCTATCAAAGAAGGAGCTACACCAAAACTTACAACGTCACTCAATGAGTCCAACTCCTTACCTACAGGCGAAGAAACCTTCAATAGTCTTGCCATCATTCCGTCAAAGAAATCAAAGATTGCTCCAAGGATGATAAACATAGATGCAAGGAAGGGGTTGTTGTAATAAAGCAACATTATAATGGAGATTGTGCCACACAACAAGTTCAGTAAAGTTATAGTGTTTGGTATTTGTTTTTTCATAGTGCAAAATTTTTCAAAACGCAAAATTAACCAATTATTACTAGATTGACTAATTTTATTGTCTTTTTATTTATTTATTAGCGTTTTTTTATTATTTTTGCAAGCACAAACATTTTTTAACAACATAGATGATGAAGACAAATAAAATACTTTACCTTTTGTTTTTCTTACCTTTATTCTTAGTGTCTTGTGCACCTAGTAATGAAGATGACTATACTGCCAAATGGCTCGGTTCTTGGAAGACTTCCGACCAAGTAGATTACCCTATGAGCAAAGCCATCTACTCTGGCAACATTACCAAGGTAGCAAATGAGGACAACAAAGTCTTGGTAAGTGGAACTTTGTTTGACTTAAACGAATCATACTCTTTGCCTATGACTCTTACATCTGAAGTTGCTGCAAAGTTTGACTACAAGTCTAACATAGGAATGGAAGGTACAGCCAAGATGAATTCAAAAGGTGATACTATTACTTTCTACCTTACTATAAGTGTTTCAGGAAATAGTGTTAAAGACACTATTATCGCAACCAAGAATTAAACAAAACAATTATACATTATGAATACTGAAATAAAGAAATTGATGGAAGAAACTACTGCTAGTATGACTTCAGCAGTTGATTTCCTTGAAAATAGTTTGAAAAAATTGCGTGCTGGTAAAGCATCTCCACAAATGGTTGCTGGCGTTATGGTTGACTATTATGGAACAATGACTCCTATAGAACAAGTGGGTAACGTAAACACTCCTGCTGCTAACCAGATCACTATACAACCTTGGGATAAAAACGCAATAGGCCCTATCAATAAAGCTATCGTTGATGCTAATCTTGGTTTCACTCCTAAAGTTGAAGCAGACCTTCTTCGTATCACTCTTCCTCCTCTAACAGAAGAAAGAAGAAAAGAAATCGTTAAGAGTGTTAAGAAAGAAGCTGAAGATGGAAAAGTTTCTGTAAGAAACATTCGTAGAAACATGCTTGACAAAATCAAGAAGACTAAAGACAATAAAGAAAATCCTGCTACTGAAGATGAAGTAAAGCAAGCTGAAAAGGAAATGCAAGACTTGACAGACAAATTCATTAAGAAGATTGATGAGATGGTAGTAGCTAAGGAAAAAGAAGTGATGACTGTCTAATCCCTATGAAAAAAACTTGTCCAGAATGTCATAAAGAGTTTGAATGCAAACACTCTTCCGAATGTTTCTGCATGAAATACACTTTGAGTCCAGAAGCATTAAAAACTCTTAAAGAAAAATATGACAACTGCTTGTGCGAAGATTGCTTGAAAAAGTACACACAACAGGACAAAGAATAAGAAACAATAACCTTACAAAATATATCGAAAAGAGCAGGCCTTTATTTTGGTCTGCTTTTTTTAACTCTTCGTTTCGCTGGCGTAACTCTTCGTTTTATTTTTCTAACTCTTCGTTTTAATTTCGTAGCATTTGATGTTTTTTTAGTAAAACTAAGAGTTAGCAAATTCCATAAAAGAAAAAGGCTCTCGAATTGAGAGCCTCCGTTGTACTTGTTTGTTGTACCTTATTCCTTGACAAAATGTTTTGAAACCTTGATATCCTTACCAACCAGTTTCAATTCATATACTCCGCTGGCAAGATTTTCTGTTTCGATTTCCAAGCTTGCCTCACCTTGTTTAATATTATAGGTCTTTATTATTCTTCCCTGAACATCTGCCAAGAATAATGTTGCTCCAGAATTTATATTTTCCAGTTGCACAATAGCATTAGTCTTAACAGGATTTGGATAAAGATTCATTGAAGGAATATTTGTTTCCTGAATATCTGTTAATCCAGATTCCACATTAAGTACTAAAGTTATTGTACTATCACAATAGTTTGAAGCAGGGTAAGTAATAGTGTAAGTTCCAGCTTCACTAACGTTGAATCCATATTCTGTATATGTTTGACCTTCTGGGATTGTTGCAGTTACTAAAGTATCAAATGCTTGGTGGAATTCTATATCCAACACAACGGTACTATCACAACCTTGTTCTGTTTGAAGATTATTGTAATAAACTCCATCAGTTTCTATAATTTGATTTCCAAATTCGTAAGATGTTCCACAAATAAATGTATCTATGATTGTAGTTGCTGGCTGATTAACTTGTAACGTAATGATTGTAATATCTTCACAACCAGATTCGTTTGTTACAGTTTGAATGTAAACACCAGTAGCATTATAAGTTTCTCCATTTAACTCAAAAGATTCTCCTTGACAGATTGATTGATTAACTGTTGTATATACCTTAGGTATTACTGTCAGATCTAATTGATCCTTCTTTTCACAACCAAACTCTGTTTCTCCAAATAGTATGTAGAAACCGCTATATAAATAGTTTTGTCCATGCCAAGTGTATGATTGTCCTTCACAGATAGTCGCTTCTTCTGTAGTTGTTTCATTTGGATGAACATTTAATGTAAGGTGAATTATACTATCACAACCTGCAAGTGTTGTAAGTTCTACATCCGTTTGAATGCTTTCTGTATAAGAATTATTTCCTATTGTATAAGACTCTCCTTCACAAATATCTACATCCAAGTCTCTTTCTGTCAAAGTTACATTTAGATTCAAAGTTATAAGAGAATCACAGCAAGTATACGAAGATAATCTTCTTTGATAAGTACCTGCTTGTGAAACATTGAAACCGTTTTCTGTATATGTTTGTCCCTGACAGATAGTTGCATTTATTGTTGTGTCAGAGTTAGTGTTTACTTTAAGATTTAAAAATATTGTATCCTCACAACCATTAGAATTTTGATAAGTTTGGATATGCGTTCCAGCTGTTGTATATATTTGTCCTTCCAATTCATATTGACTACCTTGGCAAATAGTTGCATTGATAACTCTTCCAGTATTTTGGCTGAAAGATACTGCTATTATTACAGTACTATCACAATCATAGTTATAGGTATATGAACCAGTTGTTGTTATAGTATCACTAAGATAAACATATTTTTCTCCCCTACAAAGAGTTGCAGTTCTATATATTGTAACAGGAGTTTTAACTATCAAATTAAGAGTTTGTGTAAATTCAGTACCATCGTCTTTTGTAATAGTTCTGCGATATGTTCCAGAAGTTGTTAATTCATCTTCACCAAAAGAATAAGTATCACCAGCACAAATTGTATCATTCAAAACAGCAGGTATTTCTACTTGCTCTCCGCTTTCTGTCTCGCCATTAGAATCGCCACTTTCTGTATTGTTATTTTCTGTATTGTCAGTATTATCTCCACTTCCACTTTCAGAACAATCTTCCACTATATAATTAGCATAACCAGACCATCCTTCAGCATTTCTATAAGTATCCCCAGCCCCACAAGGAACATGAATTTGAAGAGTAGAAGATATTGGAGAAATAAAATCATAATCCAATAAAGTTGGAACTTCAGATGACAAAAAAGTTATACTTGACAAACTTGAGCAATTATTAAAAGCATTATCAATCTTAGATACAGTTGAAGGTATAACTATAGACACAATAGCAGTTATATAAAAAGAATTGCTACCTATATAAGACAATCCATCTTGCAAAATAATTTCAGACAAGGATGTACAATTAAGGAAAGCGTTATTGTATATCGTATCTATTGTATTTGGCAAGATAACTTTTGTCAAGGTTGTACATTTCCCAAAAGCCCCGTTACCTATAGAATTAACTGTATATGTAATTCCATTCCACTCTATAGAAGAAGGTATCGTTACCTCACCTACATATTCATTAGAAAATTCAGTTTGACTAGCCCCCTTAAAAGAAACAGAAACCGTAGTAGGTGAAGTTATCTTGTACCAAATAGTATTTCCATCGGCATTTACCTGTTCAATATCATGAGCGGATATTGAAAAAGCAAGTAATGTACTTATAACAGAAAGTAGTATTCTCTTCATAATTTTATTATATTTTGTTTATACTAATAACATTATAAAATAATCATTTGCAAAGTTAGTAATAAGTAATAATTTTTCAAAATTAAAAATAAACTAATTTGGAAAAATTAAAAATATTTAATATTTCATAAACAGAATTATAATAATACACCATATATTTCTAAAAGTTCTCACAGCTTTGTTGCCTATGAAACGAGGAAGGTCTTTGTCGTAGGCTTTCTTCATATCAATAGAAAACTTAGCCATACCCTTTGAAAATTTATCTAAATTCATAGTTTATGTACCTAATTTTTGTGTTTTTACCCATATAGTATATTAAATGCCTATTTTTTTTAAATTTTTACTCATATTTCTTTGTAGCTCGGGAAAAAGTTGTATTTTTGCATCCAATAAAGACGGCGTGTGCCGAAAGGTTCATGCCACTATTAAGCCCAAAGTATCACTTTGGGCTTTCCTATTTTTAAATTGTATATAAATTTGACTTGTCAAAACTATAGTAGTAATAGCCTTTGAAACTTTTACTTCTAACTTTTTCTAACTCTTTATTAACATCTATTCTATTTTCTTTTGTGTCTGTTATATCTATTTCAAATATGACGTATTCTGCTTTTTGTTTATTTATGGCTTTTTTTGCATGAGTGTATATGTGTTTTACACTTGATACTTTTTTTCAAGTCAGCAGGTTGCCCATCAAATAGGATGTCATATTTACCTTGCTCTGATTCCAGATACCCCACAGTATGACCAAAATTAAATAAATCAAGGCACATAGAGTATTCTTTATTGAATTTCTCTTGTTCTTGTTTATTAGTTTGCCCTTCTTTTATTCTTTCTTTGGATGTAAACAAAAAACCTTTATCATCAGAATATCTGTCTAGTCTATATTCTTTAGGATCTACTTTTATAAGGGCTTGCAGATTTGGAAATAGTTTATCTACGCCATCTATACCATTATCCCTACCATATCTGATATATGAAGCGTTGTCGGTGAATATCTCGCCAGTGATGGCAGGGTTGCCTTCAAGACCTTGATTGACTATTCTTTTGTTTGAAGGGTTCCCATCGGTAACTGGTTCATCTGTTTCTTGCCAATCACATTTGCAGTTCCAGAGAGAACCGGGTTGGTTGGCAGTCCAGAAAGGATCATCCTTCGCCCACACTCTACCAGCAAAGACAATATGCTCTTTCCTTTTCTCTACTGAACGAGAAAGAATCCATTTGATGTTTGGGAAAATGTCGTTGTTTTCTTGGAACTCGTCTCATTGTTTGCCAGTACAAGAATATACGAGAGTATTACTTGCATATAGACTCAAACAAACTGCTATCGAAAGTTTGCGCAACTGAGAGATATAAGAAAAAGAGAAAACAAGGAAAGATTAAAATAAATGATTATCTCTACCTTCTCTTTCATTACGGTCCCATTCTTTAGAATATCCACGAGCGAACCATATAATAAATATAATCAATAGAACAGTACTCATTTTTGTAATTTTTTGCAAAGATAAACAAAATAAATGAAATGGCAGATAAAAAAGTAACTTATTCAATAGATTTAAGATATGAGATTAAAAAAGAACCTAAACTCAGACTAAATAAACATCTAATTTTAGTATTCTAAGAATTAAAAATTCCCGACCGACTCACAGGCATTTCTCAAATTTTCAATTCTCAAACAATAAAAATATCTAAAACTCTAAGCTAATTATATAACTGC
>JAGHSX010000077.1 GCA_018065645.1 Candidatus Scybalousia scybalohippi | reverse complement strand
CCATCGTATTTCTTATTACAACGGTATACCACTTTCTTGTACTTGTCTGTCGAATGCCAAACTTTAGATCCGTAAACGGCTCCACAGTCTCCGCAGAACACTTTTGAAGAAAAGTCTCTACCACCGGATTGTTTCTTTCTTTTTCCATTGACATCGAGTTTTAGCTGAACGGCATCGTACATTTCTTCTGAAACGATTGGTTCGTGATGGTCTTTAACATAGTATTGCTGAACCTCACCTCGATTCTTAATCTGCTTCTTAGTTAGGAAACTCTCGGTGTAGGTTTTCTGCATAAGGCAATCGCCCTTGTACTTCTCGTTTCGAAGCATCGATATGATTACGCTCTTATCCCACTTCGTCTTTCCGGTGACTGTCTTTATTCCATCACGTTCTAGATGTCTAGCAATCTGCGTAGTTGAATTGCCATCAAGGTATTCAGTGAAGATTCGTCTAACAACATCTGCCTGTTCTTCATTAATTACAAACTCTCCGTCAGGTCCTTTGTCATAGCCCATGAATACCTTAAATGGTATGCATCCGTGGCCGTCAGCCATTCGCTTTCTTTGTCCCCAGGTTGTGTTCTCCGAAATACTCCTGGATTCTTCTTGAGCAAGGCTGCTCATTATTGTGATGAGAAGTTCGCCTTTAGAATCAAGCGTCCAGATGTTTTCTTTCTCGAAGTAGATCTCTACTCCCTTCTCCTTCAGCTTTCTAACAGTCGTAAGTGAATCAACTGTATTTCTTGCAAATCTTGAAACTGACTTTGTTATGATGAGGTCAATCTTACCGGCAAGAGCATCATCAATCATCTGGTTAAATCCGTCTCTGTGCTTTGTGCTTGTCGCAGTGATACCTTCATCCGAGTACATCCCAACGAACTCCATATCGTCATTATTCTTAATGAAGTTCTCGTAGTAAGCCATCTGCGACTCGTAGCTTGTAAGCTGCTCAGCGTTATCAGTTGAAACTCTAGCATAACCGCAGGTTCTTCTCTTTTTGACTTCATTAAGTGGCTTTTGAGTAAAACGTTCTCTCGTAGCCGGAATAACCGTTATGTTCTTTGCCATAACTTAGCATCTCCCTTCTTCATGTAAAATGTCATCATCTTTACATCAATCTCAATCTTTTCAATATCCGTGTATGCTTTAATACCAAGATTTCCGTCTCTTCCAAGAATCTCAGTGCAAGCTTTCTCGATTTCATCAGAATGAATAATCGGCACAATGCAAGCATGTCTGTCTGATGCTCTTCTGTTGCAGTACCATCCTTTCTTGCATCTTCTTATCTTTGACCCGCAGTTACCGCACACCAACCTTCCGCTTAATGCGTCTTCTAGGTTCATTGACCTTTGGTAAGTTTTAGTCTTGCCATTCTTAAGGTTAAACTCTATGGATTCATCGTAAACTACAGCAGATTTCACATTGTCCAGACCGCTGCAAATCTTATCAGTGATTGCATCGAAATCTTTTATCTTAATAGGAAGCAAGTCGCATTCACCAATCTTTCTTACACGGCATTCAAGGGCATTAAGATCTTGATTCTTCCTGGACACCTTATTTACCGAACATCCACATTTACCGCATTTTATAAGACCTGCATACTTGCTCTTTTCGTAGCCGTAGTTGTCACAGGTCTTATGTCTCTTTTCCATGATGTTCTTTACAAGCTCTGCTTCTTCTCTTGAAACGATAGGCTTATGGGCATCAGTAACAAGAACCATTGGAAGTTCACCTTCATTGGCTTTATTCTTCCCTGGCTTATAAGTGAAGTTCTTCTGGAGAAGAAGATCTCCAACATAAGTCTCCGATGTTAGAATTCTACGAATTGTTGTTCTTCCAAGTGGTAAACCTCGGAGGCCGTTAACTTCTAATTCCTTCAAATTCTTAGCAATCGATTTTATAGATGATCCTCCAAGGTAGGAATCGTAAATGTACCTAACCCAAGCTGCCTCATCAAGAACTATTTCATATTCACCCTTTTCTTCGCACCACTCATAACCGAAGATTCTTACACCGGATACTGGAATGCCCTGTTCAATCTTCTTATGATGAGCCCACTTAACATTGGCTGAAATACTCTCACTCTCTGCTTGAGCAAATGAAGCAATAAGCGTAAGAATTAATTCACCCTGTCCGTTTGCAGTGCTTATTCCATCCTTCTCAAATCTAACTTCTATGCCAAGGTTCATAAGTTCTCTTATACTGGATAAAAGGTCGACCGTATTTCTTGCAAACCTTGAAACTGACTTAGTAAGAATAAGGTCAATCTTTCCGGCTCTGGCATCTTCAAGCATCCTTAAGAAGTCGGTTCTTTTTGTAACCGCTGTTCCGGTGATTGCTTCATCGGTATAGATACCGGCAAACTCCCACTCAGGGTTGCTTCTAATAAGCTCTGTATAGTACGAAACCTGATTAGCCAGTGAATGAAGAAGTAAATCCTTATCACTGGATACTCTCGTATATGCAGCAACCTTGAGTCTAGTTGGATTCGTATTTCTTAAAGGTAGCTTGGTTATTTCCATTACAAATTCTCCTTTTCTTGTATCGTATTAACCCTCTGTTTCAGCCATATATCAAGCTTACTTTGATACAAAGTGGCTATATTTTTGTCTTTATATTTAGCCACCATCTTGTCTATAAAAGCCTTGAATTGATCCGCTGTTATCGTTTCTTTTTCGAGTAGATTGAAAGCAAATGTCATGGTTACCGCCTTTACTACTTCCTTGTTACTATCTGATTTAGACATAAAAAATTACCTCCTATCAGATAGCCGTGACAGGAGGTAAAAAGGACGTATTTTTATTAATCTTTCATATAGAAATTGCATGTATAACCATCAGCACGAAGAATGAGTCCCTCTGCCCAATGTGGTGTCTCTCCCATCTTGCTGCAGACGGTATTAAGTGATAGACCATCTCTTGCTTCGATTATCATTTCATCATGGACATGAGCAACTATGCGTTCATCTCTCATATTCATCATTGCATACATAAGGATGTCTCTGGAAATGGCCTGAACGACATTCTCAACAAACTTCGGTCCATAGCTTTCAAGTCTCTCCCACTTCTTTGTTCCACCAACTCCTTCGTATGTTACAGATTCACCACCAAACTGATTCTCTCCAATTCGAGGCTTAATATATGCAAGCCTTCTTCCAGATGGTAACTCGATGAAGAGGATTCCACTTTCAAGACTGAACGATAATCCTTTTAATGTTATCTTCCGTCTTTCCTTGATAGCGGTTTTGACGGCATTATCTACATCCCACCAAAGCCTAACAATCTTCTTATTCGAGTTTCTCCAGGCATCAACAAGTGGCTTTAGTTCTTCTTCAGTTAATCCCATATCAAGTGCTCCCATAGCTTTTAAGGCTCCTACAGATCCACCATAACCAAGAGCAAGTTCTGCAATCTTACCTTTCTGCCTTAAATGGCCGTTAACACCATGCTTTTCAACTGGCACACCAAACATCTGTGATGCAGATGCACAGTAGATATCTCCGCCTTCTTTGAACACTTCTGTTCGCCAGTTCTCTCCAGCAAGCCATGCAATAACTCGAGCCTCGATAGCTGAGAAGTCAGCAACATAGAATAGTTCACCTTCCGGAATGAATGCAGTACGGATTAGCTGACTCAAGGTATCTGGTATATCCGCATACAAACTATCAAGTAGTTCATAATCACTAGACTTTACTATTTCTCTTGCTTCAGCCAAATCCGACATGTGATTCTGTGGCAAGTTCTGTAACTGAACAAGTCTACCTGCAAACCTACCGGTTCTATTAGCACCGTAGAATTGAAACATTCCTCGAACTCTGCCGTCATCACATAGCGAGTTCTCCATTGCCATATACTTCTTTACTGATGATCTGGAAATCTTCTGCCTAAGTGCTAGTACTTGTGATACCTCATCAGTTGACTCCTTTAGGAGTTTTGCTACATCCTTCTTTCCAAGCGATTCAACTACAACTCCATTATTCTCAAGCCATTCTTTCATCTGTGCTACTGAGTTAGGATTTGCGACAGCGGTTAGACCTTGTACATCCAAGATAAGTTGCTTGTGAGATTCCTCATCAATTTCTATGGCGTTTCTTACGAAGCTGGCATCTACCTTGATTCCTCTATCGTTGATTTCCTGGTCGAGATGATATTCATCCCAAACAAAGTCTGGTACTGGAAACTTATGAAGCTTATCTTGGATAGACATTTCGACTTCAACATCTCGTTTGTTATATTTCTTAAACAACTCCCACTTATCGATATCGTGAATTGGCATGTTCCTTGTTCTATTTCCGTTAGTCTTTGTAGCCCTACATGGACCACAGAAATATCTAATCAGTTCCTTGCCTTCAACAAGCTTCTGTTTCTCAAGACCTAGTACAGCACCAACTCCTTCAAGCGATAGTGGAAGCCCCATATAGGCAGACCAGATCATACTGCATCTCCAAGACTTAGGATTTAAGTACTCACCGGACTTCATGCCAAGCCATCTTGATATACAGACTCTTTCGAACTGTGCATTGAAAGCCCATTTGATAACATTATCTTCGGTCAATGCTTCAAGAACCTCAGTAGGAAGCTTCTCTCCGTTTGCAAGATCAACTACGACTACTTCGCCGCCATCTACGGAATAACCGAATAACAAAATGTCAAAGTCCGGTGATTCGATGTATTTATAAACACCGCATTTCGACAGATTTGCTGATGAGTATGTTTCTATATCTATAGATAATGTTTTCATCATTTCCTCCTATAAGGCATTAGGCGGCAGAACCTAATCTACCGCCCTTGCCATTAGACTATTCTCTATGTTTCTTCCTCATTCTCTCAAGTTCTCTCTGCTTATCTACATCATCTCTGATATAGACATATGTGCCATAGAAGGTGAAGATGATGAAAGGTACTCCTAAGATAAGGAATAATATGCCAAGTAATGTCTCTAACATACCGCACCTCCTATGCCAGGAAATCAGCATCGTCTACTGTGCTGAAATCATCTGATGCAGTTGACTTACCGCCGAGGGGTTCTCCATCCTTAATTTTCTGGATGTTTCCAAGACCGCAAGCAACTCCCTTATTTCCGTTTGAGTTGAATGCATAGAAGTTAAGAGAAACTCTAGCATAGCATCCGGAGTAGACTTCACCCTTGTCGAGGATGGGATTAACCTGTCTATCGACAATCTGTGGTGCTGTCTTGCTATTAGCGTTGATGAAGTAATGTCCCTTGTAGGCTTCATCGTCCTTCTCGATATCTCCATCACGGAGTGGAAGTTTGATAGCTGCCTTGTTAGGCATCTTGCCACCGAACTTAGCGATGCCTTCCTTGATTGCATTATCGATTGCCGCATTAATTGCATCGATGGTTTCCTTGTCATTCTTAGGAATCAGAACAGATACACTGTACTTCTCTGCTCCACCGTTGATTGATACTGGCTCCCATCCGTGGAAGAATGAAAGTCTTGTCTCTACACCTGTTACTACCTTAGTTCCGTTATTATTCATTGTTATTCTCCTTTTCTACATTAAATTCGTCTTTAGCGTCTGTTACATTAATTGCCACTCTCTTATCCGACACTGGGACAAGAGTTGGTTTGCCGGAAGGCTTATGAATCTGCCCTCCGAGAATCTCTTCAAATTTGGCTTTTCCCATCAGTTTCTCCATTTCAGTGATAGGTAATAGACTCTTCTTGTAAATGTTCGTATAGCCAGAATTTTCAGCTAATTCAGCCACCTTAGATTCGTCTATATACTTCCTGATGGAACGGCCTTCTACTACTTTGAAACCTTCCCACTGCTTTCCGTGATTAACTGCAGCATCGAGTGCATAGGCTTGAATCTCATTAGCCCACTTCGTTAAGTCTGGAATAACACCAAGTATTTCTACTATCTCTGCATCCGTTAGAAGTGGTGGTTTCTTAAACTCCATCTGTGCGAGCTTCATCTTCTCTTCAGCCCTTGCTCTGCATCTAACAGCTGCTCGACAGAATGTACACCATTCACCAGGGACATATTCTCCGTCACCGTTAAATGCCATATTAGCCTTTGGTCTAAGTTCTTCCTCTGCCCACTTCTTAAGTTCATCCACTGAAATACTCCATGTGCTGACATTGTCTCTTCTTGGCTGGAAGATTGTCATCGTGACTTCCTTGATATCGTAGAGATAATCGTAAAGTCCAAGTGATCCGAGTGCGTATAACATCATCTGCGGATTCCACTCGGAGTCAACGAGGATTCCAGTGCCGTATTTCATATCAATTATGTGAAGTGTCTTATCAGCAACTATCAGGCAATCTCCAGTCCCGAACCCATCAGGTACATAGCATGAGAAGTCGAGTCTCTGTTCAATGAGGACGATTGGGTCTTTACATACTTGCTTAGCCAGTTCAAGCTGTTCAAGTACATAGTCTCTATACTCATCGGTGCAACGCTCCATTTCATCACAGTCATATTCTGATATTGGCTTTGTCAGTGTGTGACCGAGTGCAGTAAGGACTTTGTACTCACACAGGGCATGTGCCGCTGTTCCTTCTTTAGCCGCTTCTGATGTTGTTTCATCAAATTCAAGTTCCAATCTTGCAGATGGTGTGCAATTAAGCCATCTGTGTGAACCCGAAGCGGATAACACTGCATGATTACTCATTACCAAGTTCCTCCGCTTCCTTAAGAATCTCCTCGTACATGCAAGGATCAATGTCGCTCAGCTTATCGGCTCCGAACTTACTTATGATGTTCTTGACCTCTGCTCTAAATCCCTGCTGGCTCTTTCCGGCAAGAATCTTCCTAACATCCTCAAGCGATACAATCTTTTCAGCCTTCTCTTTAACCTCTACTGCGGTTGTACAGATTGAATGGATGTTGTCCGCAACTGCATAGAGGTCTTCAATCAGCTTCTCTAAATCCTTGCCTACCTTAGTGAGTGACTTAAATAAATTCATCAACAAATCTTTATCCATTTTCCTTTTCTCCTCTCTTCGTCTTATCTAATTCGTTGATAGCTTGCATAGGAATTACGATTGTGACTCTCTTCTTTCTTCTAAAGAGATGTCTTAACCGTTTCCCCTCTGGGTTAGGTCTTTCAACTACCGTTCCCAGAACAATTGGCTTTGAAACACTGATTAGTAATTTGTGCTTCACTTTGTTACCTCACTTTCCGAGGGCTTGTTTATTTGCATCCCTCAGTAGATAGCCGTGAGAGAAGTAAAAAAGGACGTTTTTTGTAAAAAAAAATTAGGAGCCATTTCTGACTCCTAAATTGACTAATATTTTTTTCTAATCTTCGAGCAAGATATTAAGCATCTCCTCTTCGTCTACCCAATTACCATCAGGCTTTGACTTCGACATCTCTGCACCACACGCAGGGCATTGCTTATATGCTCTATCAGCAACATATCCACATTTTGAACATATATATTCACTGTCAGAAAAGAAGTGTGTTTTTTCTTTCCAGTATGCACTCATATCAGTTGCCTCCTATTAAATGTACTATTCACCAAATGCCGTTGACATATTACTTACTGCATCAACTATACCACCGGACAAAGCATTCAATACATCCTTATTTCCCTCAACCTTATCTACTACCCATTTATCATCTTTCTTGATAAGTGAAAGTGCTACAGTCTTTTGATGCGTCTTTTCAGTAAGACCATCAAGCTTACTTGTAAGGATGTTTGCTGCAAGAGCACTCATCTGTTCATCTGAAGTATCCGAGAATGCAAGTGCGAAAGCCTGACCTAAATATTCACCGAAGAATGAAGTGAAAGCGGATCCAAGCTGATAGGTTGTAACTGAGACATCAACTGTTGCTTTATCCTCATCAATCTTTTCATTTGAAAGTTCATATTCAAACTCAAGCATCTTTGGAACAAGATTCTCATCATAAACCTTAGTTAATGCATCGTCAGCTTCCTCTTCTTTATCCTCATCAGAATCTTCTCCATCGGCCGCGTTTGATGCTTCCTCAAACAAATCAAATTCATCATTTACATAACATTCTGCGATGCTTTCAGCATTCTGTTCCTTAATTGCTGTAAGGAAGGTGTCTGCAACATCTGTTGGTGATGGTCCTCCACAAGCTGTTAGAGATAGAACCATAACAAGTGAAACTATAATAGCTAATAATCTCTTCATCTTATTTCTCCTTTTGAATTTCTTCCTTTACTGGGTAATCATCTATTCCATATTCATCTTCATGTCCGATAGGCTTCGAGCGTTCACCAATGTTTA
>JAGHSX010000002.1 GCA_018065645.1 Candidatus Scybalousia scybalohippi | reverse complement strand
TAAGTAGTAGTAGTAAGTAATTCTTTAAGTGTTATTCTTTAGTGATGCTATTAAGTAAGTCATACTTTCTAAAGAAAGACATTAATGTTTATTCGCTAAAGCTCATAACACTATCCGCCCAGCCCAGAAGAATACTTATACAGCATTGTCAATAGGTTGTCAATAGGTTAAAACTACTGTTTGTTTATAAATTAAACAATATATTTTTAATGTTGTTAGTTATTAATGGTTTATGCTTTATTCATATTTCTTATGGTTGTGTAAGTAGTATATCATTAAAATGAATTGATTAATATACTTAAGTTTGTTATTGTTGTTTTATTGAGAAATTTATTGGAGGGTTTATGATGGAGTTAATGAGAGAATTGTCATACAAGAAGTCTTGGGGTAGGAATCAGGTAATTAATCTTGGTATCGATAAAGACTTGCAAATAAGGCTGTCTAGTACATTCGAAACTCCTAATGTAAGTCGTGGAGAAGCTATGCTTAACCTAGTTAAATTACATGACAAGAGTCAGACATCTTTGAATATTCAACACTTGTGTTCTTTGTTTTATGAGCTATGCGACAACCAAACAAAAGACAGTGTCATTAGTTATTGTTTAGAAGAGGGTTTATCTGCTAAATTCATAAATAAGTTTTCAGATAAGTTAAGAGCAACGAACAGTAAAAGACATCTTCGAGATAAGTTACTTTTAACATATTTAGAAATTAACGGTTAAGGAGAAATTAAATGGGTGAATTAATTAGTGGTAAAGAGGCAATGTTAGCTTGGTATGACGATAAAGAGGTTTTTGTTCGTTATAAAGATGATGAGTGGCGTAAATTAACATTCCCTGAGTATGGGACAGGTGTTTTTAAATCAGAAAACCATACATTTAAACTAAAGCCTGAAACAATCATTATTCAAGGTTATGAGATTCAAAAACCTAAAGATATCTGTATTGACCCAACTATAGGAAGTGTTGGTTTGGTGTATGGTGATGTAGCTGTAGCAAAGAAAATGAAAGACTATTTTGAGTATATTTTTCAAGGGATTTAAGGAGTTTAACAATGTTCAATAAAGAAGCTAATGAAGCAACAAACAAGTACCTTAAAATGTGCATGTCAATCAACGGTGCTGTTAAGGTGAGTGATGGTGAAAAAGTATTGGTGAAAATCCCTAAGAGTGAATTTACATATTTAAAACTTGCAATTCAATCTGATGAGAATAATCCAATCTTAAAGTTCTACAAAGAGATTGACGAGAAGACTGTTAGTGTGCATAATGTGTTGATTACTTATTAAGGAGACTAATTAATGTATAAAGTTTGGTACACTATTGTTAACTATAATTACGGAAACTACTCAGGACGCTGTGGTGACTTTGATAATTTAGACGACGCAATTAGTAAGTTTGACGAGCTGTTTAAGACAAGACAGCGCAATGACACTTATGAGATTGTTGTAAATTGGAAGGAGAATAAAGATGTATAAAATTATCCCACTAACACTGAAAGAGCGTGTTGAAATCCCTGTAGGGGCTGTGGTTAGTTTGGAGGTGAATGAGAAAGTTGAAGTTCCTAGTAGTGGAAACATTACAACAGAGGTTTTTGGGTACAACTACGCAACATTCCACATCCGTAAGAGCATTGCTCAGAAAGGTGTTCTACAATGCGTTTCAACCCCGTTTCCAGAGCTTTATAGCTCGATTCCAACTGTGGTGGTACAGAACAACCATGTAGCTCCAATCGAGCTGTTAGAGGGTGAAGAGGTTGGCTGTGCATGGGTATTTACGCAATGATGAAATTTCTAGGTAAGCTTGTCGAACTACTTTGCAAAAAGTATGTATTCTTAACATTATTCTTTGTTGTATTTATCAATCTTTGTACATCGATTGTTTTGTTTATGCAAGGGTATGTTGATGGTGCTTCACTGATCCACCCAAGCTTAAATATGGTGTTGTACTTAGTGTTACTATCTTTCTTTATTGAGCAAGAGTTTATGGAGGAAGGTTTGGAGGATTTGAGAGAGTTAGAAAACAAATTGAAAAGTTTTGGAGGGTATTGATGTCGGGGTATGTTCATATTTCACCTGAGAAATTGCTTGAAGTAACCTCTCAGTGTTTAGAGAATATTCAGAATTACAAAGGAGAAGATGACAAGGTTTATGAATACCAAAAAACTTTGTTTAATTTCCTTTTCAACAATAACCAGAAGACTTTTACAGTAGTTCCATCATGGACTTATAAGGGTGTTGGTATTATCACTCGTTTGGAGGAATTGAAAGGTATTGCTGAAGAAGTTCTTAAGGATGATAAGGTTGAGGACAGGGATGTAAAATTATCGTTGACTACTCACAGTGAGTTGTTTAAACTACTTAATAAGAGCAAAGATTTTCAACCTTTTGTTTTTGGTAATGGTCATTGATTGGTTATTAATTGGTATTAAAGGAGATTGAAATGGAAGAAGTTGAAAAGAAAGTGTATACAATTGCTGTTGAAGTTCGTAAACTTGAACACTACACAATAGAAGCTGAGAATGAGGATGAAGCAATTCGTAAAGCAATGCGAGATGCACGTTTAGATTACGATGATGCAGAATACTACGACAGTTGGGAGGAGTAATAAAATGGAAGAAGGTTTATCTTGGACTGAATATAAAAAGTTATTCATGAGTTTGATGGATGATAATGGTGAGGACTTTGAAGATGAAGAGGTTGAAGCTAAGGTTATGAAGAAACTTAAGATTGCTTGGAAGAAAGAGATTGATGTTGAAGAAGTATTCGATGAGTTATTTTAACTCTTATTCTAACGAACAGGCAAAAGAGTCAAATATTTGGGTGACACCCTTTAGGGGTGTCTTTATTCGATAGTTTATTCTAGGAGGTTGTTGTGAGATCTTTACAAACATTTAAGAGTGGTAGTATGCGTGATTTAATGATTAGTATTGAGAAGTATGCAGATTCAAATAGTTTAGAAGTCTTACATTTTAGTGTGACTTGTTTGACTGCGGAGAGGTACGAAGCTTTGGTTTTATTTGATCGTTAATTTTTAACCTCTAAGAATTATTCGACAAGGATGTTGAGTGATTTTTGAATAAAAGGTTGTTTTGTTAAATGGATTTTGATATATTGTTTTTAGTTTATTTTTGGAGGATGGTGTGAATGTTTTATGATGGAGACATGAGTGTGTGGGGACAACATGATGTTTCTCATATAGACTTCTTGGTTAAGTGGGATTACAAAACACAATGTCCCCAATGCCTTGAAGATGGAAGAGATAACAAACATGATAATTTTCATGTATATGCAAATAAAGGTGGCGGTCACTGTTTCTCTTGTGGATTCTCTATTCCAAGTGAACAAACCTTATTAGAAGATAATGATAGTAATACTGTAGGAGGTGTTAAGAAATTGTCAAGTGTAATTACAAAAGACCTGATTAAGTTGGGTGAGAAACGTTTAAGTAAAGACGAAGTTAAACAAATTGTAGACTCAACATTCAATGACCCTAAAGGTTGGCGTGGTCTTAAATATAAGTACATTAAAGATTTAAACATTCGTTTTTCTTATGATGAAAATGAACAACCTTGTGAGATGTTAACAGGGGTTACTTTTACCGAAGGTAAGAAAACAGAGTTTGTTGGTTTTAAATCACGTAAGTTCCCTAAAGATTTCTCATCACCGAAAGGTTATGTTGGTTCTATTTCAGATTTGATCGGTTATAAGCAAGCTAAATCTAAGACTCGTACTTTAATCCTCGTAGAGGGTGAATTGGATTATGCTTCAGCTCATCAAATGTATCAAATGGATATGGATAGTAAGGGTAAGAAGTATGAGCTTCCTGCTGTAGTTTCTTTAGTTAATGGCAGTAACTCATTACTTAAAACGTTTAAAGATTCTGATACTAATTTTAATTTCTTCAAGCAATTTGATCGTGTAATCTTAGCTCTTGATGCTGATGTTGCAGGTGAGAAAGCTATTGATGAGTTCATTGATGAAATGCCTCGTGAGAGTTTATATCGAGCAAATCTTCGACTGAAAGATGCTAACACATACTTAGAAAAAGGAATGATTAGTGAATGGGTTGCTGATTCTTATTGGAACGTAACACCTTGTTCTGTAGCTAAAATTGTTGGTTCAGGGGATTGGTTGTCACCTGCTCAAGAAGAGCTTAAAACACCTCGTTTACGACTATCACCAATCTATCAAGGAATTAATGATGCTACTCGTGGTGGATTACCAATGGGTCGATATGTGATCTTTGCAGGTGCTTCATCAGTTGGTAAGACGGTTCATATCAATACTATGATTTATGATTGGGTGTTTGATGAGAATCATAAAGTTGGTATCGTGAGCTTAGAGTTGTCTCAAGGTCAGTATTATATTGAGATGTTATCTCGACATGTTGGTTTAAACATTGATGATATTCAGACTAATGAGGAACGAGCTAACTTATTAAATAACCCTGAGTTGATTGAAGCAGGTAATGATCTGTTCCGCAAGGATAATGGTGAGGATCGATTCTATGTTGTTGATGACCGTGATTCTGACATCGCTAATATTCAACAACTGTGTGAAGATTTAGTTGTTAAGAAAGGTGTTACTGTTTTAGTATTAGACCCTATTTCCGACCTAACACAACGCTTGGACAATACCCAACAGGTTGTATTTAATTCATGGGTTAAGTCTTTCATTAAGAAGCATAATGTTCTTATGATCGGTATTAGTCATGTTAAGAAAGGCGATAAGAATTATGACAACGGTGATGTTCCTGATGAGGGTGATTTGATTGGTTCTTACAGTGGCGCGTCATCTGCTGCTGCAATCTTCTTCTTCAGTCGTAATAAGATGAGTGATGATAATGTTATTAAGAATACAACGTTAGTCACAACTCCTAAGATTCGTTGGACAGGTCGAACTGGTGTCGTTGATAAGGTGTTCTTTGATCATGAGACTCGACGATTGATGAATTATAAGGACTATTTGAATGGTGGTGTTTCATCTATTCAACCTCAGTGTTTGAATGAAGTTGAGGAAGAAGAACCTTTAGTAGATGAAAAGGATTGGTGTTAATTTAAATTAGAGGTCGAAAGACCTCTTTTATTTTGGAGGGTGTAATGACTGTAGGGATTTATAAAATTGAAAACAAATTAAACAATAAGGTGTATATAGGTAAGTCGATAAATATTGAAATGAGGTTTATTAATCATAAGTCTTTATTAAATAAAGATACAAGAAGTAAAGATTGTAATCGTCACCTGTATAACGCAGTTAAAAAGAATGGGATTGATAATTTTAATTTTGAAATAATTGAAGATTTGTCTTTTAATTATTCTGAAGAGATTTTAATAGATCGTGAACTTTATTGGATGGAGTTTTACAACTCTTGTGATCGTGATCATGGGTATAATTTAAGAAAAGACAGTTCTAGTAAATGTATTGTTCACGAAGAGACAAGAAAACTACTTTCATTAAGAGTTGGAGAATTAAATTCAAACTTTGGTAATACTTGGTCTGATGATCAAAAGAAGAATGCTAGTGAAATACAAAAACGTAGACATAAAGAGGGTTTTTATGGGGACGAATGGATTTCAAAACTTAGAATTACCAGTTCCAATATATGGAAAGATGAAGAAAAGAAGTTGAATATGGCTAAAAAAGTTTCCGAAGCTAAATCTAAGTATAGATTTTATCAATACTCGAAATACGGAGAACTGTTATTCACGTATGAATCAATAAATGAGCTTTGTGATAAGAATCCTAGTTATCATATTCAGTCTATATATTCTGTTTGTAGTGGTTATAAAAAATCTTATAAAGGTTTTATTTTTAAAAAGGAGTTGAAAGAAAGTTAAATATAATATATAGTTTCGTTATGAATTAGGAGGAAATATGATAGATTTTACCAAATACCCTTTTGCTGAGAAAGATGTACCATTTGATATAGAAACATTCCCTAATGTTTTTACAGCAACGTTTTACGACATTGGATTAGATAAGACTTTTGTTTTTGAAATTTCAAATCGTAAGAATGAAGTTGATGACTTATTAATTTATTTGCGTGATATTAAAAGAAATGATAAGCGGTTAATAACTTACAATGGAGTAAACTTTGATTACCCTGTGATTCATTTCATATTAACGAAAGCGATAAAGGCGAAGAAAGAAAGTAAGAAATTATCAGTTACAGCAGGTCAGTTATTCAAATATGCTCAGAAGGTTATTGACAGTAAGAAGGACGGAGGTTTTGGTATATATATTAAACCTGAAGAAATTCTTCTAAAACAGTGTGACCTAATGAAGATTAATCATTTTGATAATAAAGCTAAAATGACTTCCTTAAAGTTACTTGAGTTTAATATGCGATCACACAACGTGGAAGATTTACCTTATCAAGTCGGAAGTAAGTTAACTTCTGAGGAAATTGATGTGTTAATTGAGTATAACAAGCACGACGTTATGCAGACACTTGAGTTCTATAAACGTTGTTTAGATATGATTAAAATGCGAGAAGATTTGTCAGTTAAGTACGGATTCGATTGTATTAATTATAGTGATACAAAAATTGGTGAACAGTTCTTCATGAAGAAGATTGAAAAGGAACAACCTGAAGCATTTTACGAAATCGGTATTGATGGTAAACGTAAGATGAAACAAACTAAACGTGACTTTATTGATGTTGGTAAATGTTTATTTAGTTACTTACAGTTTTCCACACCTGAGTTTAAGGCTTTACATAAATGGTTTTCTCGTCAAAAGATTACCGAAACTAAGGGTGTTTTTTCTGATATTGAAGAACATCAATTGGGTGATCTCGCTAAATATTCTGAAATGGTTGTTAAAAAAGTTAAGTTTCCAACAAAGCCTAACGAAGAAGATGTTACTGAGTTTAAGAAACAACACCCTTTAGGTTGGGTTGAGGAAATAGAACTAAAGGCTACTCAAGTTATTAAAGACGAACAAGGTAATCCTGTTAAGGAAGAATATGTTTGTGAGAAAACGGGTAAGATTAAACTTAGAAATAAGAAAGAATTTAAGAAGTCTTATTATGGTTGTTTTAATGTCGCTGAAACTCTTAATATTGTATATGGTGGTTGTCGAATAGATTATGGTGTGGGGGGTTTGCATGGAGCTTTACAGGGGACTATTCATTCTAATGATGAATATGAACTTCTAACTTATGACGTTGCTTCGATGTATCCTAATATTGCGATTGCTAATCGTGTTTACCCTGAACATTTAGGTGAGTCTTTTTGTGATTCTTATGAGGATTTCTACCAAGAGCGTAAGAAGTTTGCAAAAGGGACGGGTGAGAACTTAGCTATTAAGCTTGGATTAAATAGTGTGTACGGTAAGTCAAATGATAAGTTCTCAGCTTTCTATGACCCTATGTACACTATGAAAATCACAATCAACGGACAATTGAGTTTATCCATGTTAGCTGAGAAACTTGTTCAAAAGTGTGATGCAAGACTCATAATGCTCAATACTGATGGCGTTGAAGTTTATGTGAAGCGAGATAAACGAGAGGAAGTTGAAAGAATTATATCATTATGGGAGAAGGTTACAGGTTTGGAGATGGAGGGAGATGTTTATAAGGCTATGTATATCCGAGATGTAAACAATTACACTAGTATTACCACCCATGGTAAGGTTAAGCAGAAGGGTGCTTATGAATATAAAGACTTGGCTTGGCATAAAAATATGTCAGCGTTAGTTGTACCTATGGCGGTTGAACATGAGTTGTTTGATAGAGGTAGTGCAGAAGACTTCATTCGAACCCATAAGAATGAGTTTGACTTCATGTTACGTGCTAAAGTACCTCGATCCTCACGACTCGTTACAGTTGATGAGAATGGTAAGGAAGAGCTTCAGCAGAATGTTTGTCGATATTATCCTTCTGTAAATGGTAAGAAGTTGGTTAAACTTATGCCTAATGAAGACTCAGAAGACGGATGGAAGCGATTAGGGATTGATACTGAGTGGAATGTGACTGTGTGTAATGACATGTCAGAGTTCGAGTGGGATATTAATTATGATTACTACATTGAACAAGCTAAGAAATTATTAGAACCACTAAAGGAGACTATTTATTAACAAAACGATGTATAACATCTTCTGCATAACTTCTGAAAAGGAGGTCTTCTTAACCGAAGATACTCCTACAACCCTAGCGAAAGCCCTGAAGAATTGTCAGAAGTATAATTCTATTTGGAGTGCTACAAAAGGAAGTGAAGAAACTAGGTTGAAATGTATTCTAGGCTATTGTATCTTCGAGAAAGATTCGTTATCATACAACCAAGCAATGAAGTTGTTTAAAAGTGTTTAGTTTTAAAAGTATTTAATTTAAAATGTTGTTAAGGAGAGTTGAAATGGGTTCTTGTCTTACGAAGAAAGAGTTTGTTGAAGATTTCGAGTTGGAGTTTGATGAATATGGTAGTGTAACGATTCGTAATCGATATTCTAATGAAGTTATTCTTAAGGATAAATGTGAAAATGTCGTAAGTATTTTGAAAGACATTATTTTTACAACCGAAAATTTTAAGGAGATTTAACATGAAACAAAAACGTTATCTATATAAGAGTGAAATTACAGGTTGGTTCAGAGAAGTTTACCCTGAACTTGTAGCTCGTATGTCACCACAACCACATTGGTTTGAGATCCCTAAATGTGCTGAGTGCTTTGCTGTTTGGGAGGATGATCCTGAATTGAATTGTTTCTATAAAGACAACTTTAAAGAAATTATGGATATGGAGTTTAACGAATGGGTTGATTGTGGGTATAAAGGAAAAAACCGTGTGAGTGAGCTAGGTGGTAAAATAGTTTGGGTTGAGAAAGGATTTGAGAATTTGTTGGAAAATGAACCATCTCAACAAGAGGAAGATAAACCAAAATTCTCAGTAGAGAATACAAAACTATTTATAAACGGTGTTGAGTTTCCTTTCGTAAAAGATGTTAATTTTGAACCTCCTAAACTTGATTTAGAATACAAACCATTCAACCCTTTAGATGTTCAAGAGGGCGGTAGTCACTATAAGCAACGAGGTATTCAACCAATTGAGTACACTGAAGCTAACAAGTTGAACTTTCAACAGGGTAATGTTGTAAAATACATCACTCGACACAAAGAGAAGAATGGTGTTGAGGATTTAGGCAAGGTTGTACATTATGCTTTACTTGAGGCATACTTCACTTATGGTATTGAGGGTAGTACCAAACTAAAGCAGAAGATTCTTAAGATGTTAGGAGAAAGTAATGAGTAAACAAGAATATTTGGAAGAACGTTTATGGGATTTATTAGACTCTGACGATCCATTAAGTTCACAGGAGGTTGAAGAGGTCTATAGAATTTCTTACGAATTAGGTCGAGCATCAGTCTATACTGAAAGCGGGCAGGAGTATTTTGAAGATTAGTGTTAAAAATACTTAATATATTTTGTAATTAGGTATTGACACAGGTTTTCAAAATCTATAGAATAGGCAACTTAATGAGGAGTTACGAAGGTAGTAAATAACTCTTCATAATTTGGGAGTCAGAGCTATTAAGCTCACATCGAAAGATGTACAAGACGCAAAAGCATATCAACAAACGTATAGAGGATAATATTATGTCACAATTAAACTTAGAAACTCAAACTATCGAAGGTGTTAAGTTCTATTACACAAAGATTAAATCTCCTGCATTTAAATATCAATCTCAAACTGAGAAAGAATTTGTAGTAGATGTTCAGGTTGACAAGACAACAGCTAAAGCTTGGAATAAAGCTTTTCCAAAATCTAAATCTAAAGAGATGGATTATGAAGATTTCGTAGAGAAGTTTGGAGCTGAGAATGCTGTGGGTGATGAAGAGCAATACTTCATTAAACTTAAGAAACCTGCAAACTACAAGGATAAGGAAACAGGTGAACTAAAAGAAATCCCTGATCAATACCGTCCACGAGTTTTCATTGATGATGAGAATGGGGAGTTGGAGGACATTACTTTCACAACTCTTGTCGGTAATGGCAGTGTTGGTACAGTTCAATATGAAGTTATGGAAAACTCATTTGGTACTTTCGCTAAACTCTTAGCTCTAAAAGTTGACGAGTTAGTGGTTGTTGAACAAGGTGATTCAGCAGGTAAGTTTAATGTACTAGGTAAGGTTAAGAAATTAGCTGAGAATCCTGACGCTAAACCAAAGCAAGAATCCGATAAATCTTCACAAAGTCAAGAAGCTTCACAAAGTAAAGAAGCTTCAGTTGATGATGATGAATGGGTTTAATTATGAATGAGACTTATACTACTGTTGATTTGATCAACGCTTTAACTCAAGGGGTTCAACGCCTTAACGCTGTAGATGTTGATTCTAAATTCCTGCAAGATAAGCTTAAGGAAGTTATTAAAAGTATTGACGTTAAATCTTAAAATCTTTTAATAAATAATAGGTTTAACCCCTTAAACACCTCCTCTCAATAAAAGAGAGTTGGTAAGGATAACATGGACACCTCTTCGGAGTGTGTCCTTTTTTATTTTCTAATGTAAAAGGTGCTTATGTCTGAAAAACAATATGACACTGATCATAGGAAATTCCCTGTAGTTATTGGTAAGAAGCAAATTTACTATGCATTCAAAGAGAGTGTTCGTAAAGGTGAATATACTGAAGAAGAATTGATTCAGATGTTCCGAGTAATGTTCATTCAACTTAAAGAAGAGGATATTATGTATGCTTTAGATTTATTTGCAATTATCAAAACAACAGTTGAGAAAGCCTATGCTGAACGTAAACGTAGATTTAACAAGATGTAATTTTGTATATTAACAGAATGTGAGGAGATTATATGACTACACTTAAAAAGTATATTGATGATTTACAAAAGTTTGCTGATAAACACCCCGATCTTCTGAACAAGCCTGTTGGCTATATAACAGATGACGAAGGCAATGGTTTTTCAACAAGTATCTACAAACCAACACTGACATATTATAATCCTATTGAGGATGAACGACTCTGTGAGAGTGACTATGTAGCATACTTAGAGGATAATGAAGAGTCTGTTGAAGGTTTTAAACAATACGTGGTGATTAATTAAGGAGATTATGAAATGATTGTTAACTTAGAAGATTTTGAAGATGTAGAAGAAGGCTTCGGAGATTGGGAGGTCATCGATGGTGGAGATTGGGTTAGTGGTGGTAAGTGGGAGTACTTGACGGGGATTTCAAAAAACAAAGTTACAGGTAAATACTATCGCTACGAGTTATCACGGTCGGGTAGTTATTATACAGAGTATTATTACAACCACCGAGAAGAAGGTTTTGTTAATCTTGTTGAGGTTATCCCTGTTGAACGAACCGTTATCGTGAAAGATTGGGAGGAAGTATGAGCAAGTTAAAACAGTTAGATCGAAAACACATTCCTGCAAGCTTAAATATTTTTATGCCATTTATTGTATGGACGATGGTTGACTATTGGGGACTACCTCAGTGGTTAGCTGTTGTGTATGCAACACTTTGGGTTATTTTATTTATCTTACATGTGATTATTCAAATGAACACTGAGAAAGTTTCTTTATAAGGAGTTTGAATGAAGATTAAATTCACAGGGCGCGGAGGTTATCCTTTAGAGGTTGTTCACGCAAAAGAAATCCTAACTATTGGTGAGTATTACGAAATTTCACGAGTTGCTGTTGATCGTTGTTATACAGATGTCTACCTAAAAGGTTTTGACCTCCCTTTTAACTCATGTTTGTTTGAAGAAGATGATACTTGGAACAAGGTTTTTCGTGATTGGGAAACTGACGGGACGTTTGAGATTGAGCAAAAGTACGCTTTCTTTTTTAGAAATATTTCAGAGGATGACGAATGAGATATGAACCTATTTTTGTTTCTAAAGATTATTATTTGAAACACATGAAACCGTTATCCCAAAGTCAGGGAATATCTTTAATACTTATTGCATTTATGTACAGTAAAGAGTTTGTTTTTGTTGGGGAGTATTCACAAGAAGACTTTAAAGATATAGCAAGTAAGTTTGGTTTTTGCAGATGGTTTTTAAACTTTAGTAACACGGAGAGTAAATGAGTACAAAACCTTTTAACTTCTATGCAACTCCTATCGGGAGTAGTTATAAGAAGAATTTAGAGGAGTCTTTTGATTCCTCCGATGTTGATGTAACTAAAGAGTATTTTGCACATGAAGTAGAAACTCCTAAGTATCCCAAGAATTCTAAAGTTCTTGTTCTGGATGGAGATGTGATTAGTTTCAAAGTGGCTGCTGTTAGTGATGATCGTGTGATTGTCGTTAAGAAGAATAACACTACAAAAGAGTTTAAGAATAGAACTGAGTTTAAGAAACTTTGTAAACTCAAGGGATGGGATTACGACTCATTTGTTGTTACAGACCTATTAAAACCTGTACCCATTGAGAACTGCTTAGGTGTCCTTAAACGAGCTGTAAAGAACGCTATGGAGCGTGTAAAGGCAACTCATTTTGAGTTGTACATTGGTGGTTCAGGTAACTTTCGAGATCAACTACCTCTACCTGAGAAGTATAAAGGTTCTCGTACAGGTGGTATTAGACCAACATATTTATCAGACTGTAAAGATTACCTGATTAAATATAAAGGTGCTAAACGAATAAAAGGTCGAGAGTGTGATGACTTTGTTCAGCAACGCATGTTTGAATTGAATCAACAAGGTATTGAAGCTGTCCTGTATTCTAACGATAAGGATGCCCGTATTGAGTGGCGTTATCCAATCACTATTTATAATCCTGATAAGGATGATATTGTAACCTATAAAGATGGGCTAGGAGAGCTTTGGATTCAGGATGGAAAGCACTTGAAAGGTTCAGGGTTGAAGTGGTTAATATCTCAGTCTATGATTGTAGGTGATGTCACGGATTGCTATCTGCCTAGACATTTCTTCAATAAACAGTACGGTGCAAAAACTTGGTACAAGGATGTTTGTGATATTGAAGATACAACAGAGTTTTTACAATTTGCTGTCGATAAGTTTAAGTCTTTAGTTGGTGATGAAGCTACTTACACTGATTGGACAGGTGTTACACATAGTAAAAATTGGTTGGAGGTTGCAGAGATGTACTTCTCATGCGCATATATGAGAGTTTATTCAGAAGATGAGACGACACTAGAGAGTTTACTAAAGGAGCATGATGTTGAGTATTGATAATATATTTGAAGTGATTAAAACTTTAGAGAACCTTACTGATAAAGAATTAAGAATCTTAAAAGTTTTGGTTGATATGGAATCTCAAGATAGGGAGGTAGCTTCTGATGTAGGTAATGAGTTTATTTCTGAGAGGATTCGTAAAGCTATGGATTACTCAAAAGGGGTGGTGATAAATGAGGGATAAAAATGACCATAAATATTGAGAAGGAACTCAAGAGAATGTCTGAGGAGTTTAACATCCCTGAAAAAGATGTTATCTCCAATTGGCGTAGCTTCGTTCGTTTTGCTTGGAGTAAGAGTATATTTAAGTTGGAGTTCATGAAGCAACACTCTGAGAAAGTTAAGAATGATAACCCTCGAAGTATGAAGAGATACCCTTACGTTACTAAGTATGAATGTAATATCTGCAAAGGGCTGTTCTCTGTTGTTGAGGTGGATCTCGACCATGTTTGCGGAGAGAATACAATGAAGTCTTTAGGTGATGCTGAACCTTTCTTTCACACTATTGCTTTCCCTTCATATAGCGATCTTCAAATCTTATGCAAAGACAAGAAGAAGAAAGTTAAAGGGAAGAGTCAGGTTGTTCATTTTGGTTGTCATGGTGTGAAAACTTATTCAGAAAGATATGGCGTTTCCCTTGAACAAGCAAAGTTTGAGAAACAAGCTCTTGAGATCATTAAACAAAAGCAAGACAAACAGTGGTTGTTAGATCGAGGTATTACTCCTGAAAGCACTCAAGCAAAACGTAGAGAGCAGATTGTACAAACTCTACTCAATGATGATTTATAATCTAAAATAAATTTAGAAATGTATTGACAATGGTTTTACATTTCTATACCATTCACTTATCAAATGTTAGGAGATGTTGATATGAAAGTAGTTGTTACAGTTGAGGCAGGTTTTTATGGTGCAACTCATACGGTTGAGCATGATGTAGAGGATTTAGGTTTAACAAAAGAAGAGTTCTTAAGTATGTCAGAAAAAGAGAAAGAGGAGCTTTTCGATTCATTAGAGCAAGAAGCGATTTTTGAAAATATTTCCGCATATTGTGAGGTGGTTGGAGATGAGTAAGCAAGTTAAGTTTTTCACATCAAGTAATACACTATCTTCAATGGAAGAGGATATTAATAATTTCCTAAAGGATAATGAAGATAAGATTTCAGATGTTAAACTAACATATCAAATGGTTAAGCCGTCTACCATTGCTTTTTATTCTGTTATGATGGAGTATTTGTTAAATGAATGGTATTGAAAAAACACAACCTTTAACAATTGACTTGTTGGGGTTATTACCAAGTAAAGGTGAGTTACTAGCTTTAGCTCCTTATTTAAAAGACCCTGAGAACTTAGTTCAATTGCATTGTGCTGAAGGAGATGAGAAAGTTTTGGATGAGTGGTTTGCTTACTGTGATACAATTGGTATTGATGGTGGAGCTTTGATTTCAGCAATTACTTTGAATGCAACTCTGTATTTAGTGTCAGATGATTATCAAGATGAGAACTTAGGGTAAGATGATGTACAATAAAACATGGCAAGAACAGGCACTAGAGTATTTCAAACAAGGATTATCTTCTCGTAAGATTTGTAAGAAACTTGGATGGGAGACAACAAAGAAGAGTACGATTAACACTTTCTTGAAACCTTATCGTGAAGCTTTAGTTTTAGCTTCTTTAGGTGCATTAACGAACGAAGTTGTAAACAATGTTAAAGAGAAACGAGAACTTCAAGTCTTATACTTTGATATTGAGAACTCTCCTGAAGAAGGTTATTTTTGGAATCGTTGGAAAACAAACATTGCAGAATGTCAAGTTAAACGATACTCACATATCTTAACTGTTGCTTGGGCTTTTAATGATGGTGAAGTTCAGACAACTAAACTCTCTGTTGATGATGTTGCTAATGAAGATGACTTAACTGCTGTTGTAGATTTAGCTCAAGCGATTAACAAGGCTGACATCATCGTGGGTTTTAATAGTAAGAAGTTTGACATTAAAGTTTTAAAGACTCGGATGATTAAGCACGGTTTACCACCATTAAAACCTGTTAAGCACATTGATATCTACCAAACAGCTAAATCTCAAATGCGATTCCCTAGTAACTCTATGGATAATATTGCTAAGTACTTAGGTTACTCTGAGTTAAAGATTAAAACAAACTTTGATTTGTGGAAACGTTGTTTGGATACAGATAACTTCCAAGTGTCTAATAACGCTTTAGAGGAGATGAGGGTCTACAACAAACATGACATTGTTATTACTCGAAACCTTTATAAGAAGTTTCAAGGTTGGGCAACAGGTGTTAATGTTGGTACTATTGTGAATCAGATTGAACCTAAGAATCACACATTACGTTGTTCTAAGTGTGGTAGTGACGATATTCATGCGATGGAAGACTTCACATACACTCAAACATCAGGATTTAGTTTGTACCGTTGTGGTAATGAAGAATGTCGAGGAGTGAGTCGAATCACTTCAAATGGAAAGAACTTAGTAGGAGTTGTTTAAAATGTCAAAAGCACAAGAGAAATTATCAGAGCAATATTCACGCATTACGCAGATGCACCGAGAGGCTTCAACAAAGTTTAATGTATTAGCCAAAGGTAAGACGATTCAGGAATACACAAACGAAGAGTTGATTAATAATATCATTACACAAACTGATTTAGTAACTAAAGAGGAGTTGATTGAGTTCATTGATAACTATGACTTAGACTTAATTGAAGAGCTTGATGGTGCTGTGGATTCACTTTATGTTGGTGTTCATTTGTTTGATCTAATGAGTGAAGTTAAACGTCGAGTTGCTAACGGTGTAGCTTCTCAAGAAGATTTTAAAACTCTACCAATGCGTCGAATCAACTTCATTATGAAACTTTGTAATTTTGTATTTGAAAACCTACCATTAGATCGTGGTGAAGATGGTGAGTTGAACTACGACTTAGTTGAAGAAGCTTCTAAGCGAATTATTGAGAATAATCTCTCTAAGTTTACAACTGATCAAGATGACTTTGAACATTGGAAAGCTCCTGAAGGTGCTGTAGCAACTCAACGAGAATTTGAAGGTGAAACATATTACTTCTTCTCTCAAGACGGTAAGGTAAAGAAACAACGAGACTTCGTGCCTGTGCAACTAGGTGATTTTTTGGAGAAGTTTAATGGATATTAACAAGATACTAAAAAGTATTATCCCAAAGATTAATAAAGAGACCTTGAGAGAGTTGGAAGATATTGTTCACACCTTACGAGATAAAGAGCCTGATGAGTTGGATAAACTCATTGATGAATCTTTTGGTAAGCTAATTGATCTTAATAAGGATGAGGAGGCAAGTGTTATGCTATTCTTAATTGGTAAAGAGTTGGGGATTGCTCAAGGTAAACAAGAAGCATTGAAGGAACAGAAGATTTTTATTCAGGGAGATTATTAATGACAGATTTATATGTGTACGTTTCTGAGGAGGATTTAAAACACCCTCTTACGAAGCGTATGCTTCTCCGTATGGGGTTGGTAACAGCAGAGGATGTAGATACATACTACAAAGATGAAAACAAGCTAAAACGTGCGTTATTTGAGTTGTGGGGTGTTTCAGGGATGAACCGAGAAGCTGAATATGAAGCAGAAGTTAAAGAACACCGAACACGTATCGCCAAAGAGATTGTTAAGTGTATTCGATATTGTGGTATTGAACGCTTGGATAAAGATTGGTGTACATCAGCAATGGCTTCTGAAGAAGCTTCAAAGCGTTTTAAATAAAAGATGGAGAGTCTAGTTGAGTAGTGTATTTTGGTATATTTTAGCGTGTTATATTGTGTTTGGTGGTATTTGTACTTTCGCTTCTTACAAATTATTAACCGACGAACAAAAAGAGGATCATAAGGAGGTGTTGAGTAACCCACCTCTTAAATGGATATTGTTAGGGGTTTGTTCATTAATCTACCCTTTGGTTATTATTTATTTTATTTTAAGGTTGCTTGTGTTTTTTGTATGTGATACAGTAAACTCATTGTTTAAACGTAAAGGTAAGGAGTAAGAGTTGATTAAAGAAGTTATCAAGGCTGATGGTTCAGTTGAGAAGTTCGATCTTGAGAAATTATCTCGTTGGGCTAAATACGCTAGTAAGGTTGGTGGTGATTGGTCTGAGCTTGCAGTTGAGACATTCTCTAAACTTCCTGAAAAAGTTTCTTCTGAGGTTATTCATCAAACAATGCTAGATGTTTGTTACTCTAAGCAAGATATTGTTTACAGTCGAGTGGCTTCTCGGTTAGAAGTTGCTCAGATTCGTAAGAATATATCTCGCAAACTAGGAATCAAGGTTTCTAAGAGTGATTTTAAAACAATCCGAAAAGTAATGTTAGATAAAGGTTTGTGGTGTAAGGATACAATCCCGCCTTACTCTGAGAAGCAAGAAGAAGTGTATGCTGAATTAGTTAAGGTTAAGTTGGAAGCATGGCAGGTTTCTCAGTGGGTAGATAAATACTTAATGAAGATTGATGATGTAGCTGTTGAGACACCTCAGATTGCATCTTTAGGTATTGCTTTGGCTTTACATGGTGATACACAGGACGCTTACGACTTAGCATCAGACTTAATTAATGGTCGAACAAACCTACCTACACCTGCTCTTAATGGTTGCCGTAACGGTGACTTCAACGGTGTATCGTGTTGTGTGATCTCAGCAGGAGATACTGTAGAGAGTATTGAGGTTGCTCAACATCTCGCAGTACGAATGACAGCAAAGAAAGCAGGGATTGGTATTGAGTTTACTACTCGATCTAAGAACGATAAAGTTAAGAATGGACGAATTAAACATCTAGGAAAACACGCTATCTTTGCACACACTGACACAGGGGTTAAAGAGTTCACTCAAGAGACTCGTGGTGGTTCTGCTACTGTTGGTGTTGTTGTTATTGATCCTGAGATTTATAACATTGCTTTATGGAAGTCTCAACGAATTGACATTGAACAACGACTGGATAAGTTAGACTACAGTTTTATTTTTAACGATGCATTCTTAGATGCTGTTGTTAACAAAAAAGATTGGTTCTTGTTTAGTTTAGCTGATGCTCCTGAAGTGTATGAGAAGTTTTATGCATCTAATGTTTCAGAGTATAATGCTTTAGTTGAAGATCATGTAACAAAGGGGATTAAACATACTAAAGTAAAAGCTTTAGATTTGATTAAACATCTCTTAATTATTCGTCAGGAGACAGGTCGCCTATATTGCTTCAATGTTTCGAGAGCAAATTCTCATACCCCATTTAAAGGTGTTATTCGACTATCCAATTTATGCCAAGAAATTTGTTTAGAAACAGTACCTTACGACAACATGGAAGATTTATATTTAGACAACGGGAAAGGACAGACAGCTTTTTGTAGCTTGTCAGCGCAAGTACCGTCTAACATTTCGTCTGATGAAGAATATGAGCGTGTTGTATACACAACAGTTAAGACTGTGAATCAGATTATTCTTAAGTGTCCTAAGATGACTAAGAATCATGAGCGAACAATGCTTGAGAAGATGTCTTTAGGTATTGGTATCACAGGGTTGGCTGATTATTTATATCAGAACGGTATGGATTATGATGGATCAGACGAGAGTCTTGAATATGTAGCTGACCTAGCTGAAAAGCACATGTTCTATCTTTACAAGGCTTCTATTCGTGTATCTGAGGAGACAGGTATTGTAGCTAAGGGTGTTGATTTTAATTGGCTACCTATTGATACGAAAATTAATAAGTACCCACCTAAACAAGATTGGGAGAGTATTCGTGGTAAACCTCGTGCAAACGCTGTTCTTGTTGCACACATGCCTACAGAGAGTTCAGCATTGGCATCAGGTGTTACTAATGGGTTGTACCCACCACGTAAGCCTATTATCAACAAGAAGTCTCGTAAAGGTGTTGTTCAGTTTATTTGCAAATCGTTTGTTAATGGTGAAAATAAACTAGCTTGGGATATTGACAACGTTATCCTTAGTCGTTACTATTCTGTTATTCAAGATTACTCAGATCAGGGTATTAGTGCTGATACATACAATGACCCTAATAAGTTTAAAGGTGGTAAGAAACCTTTAAGTTTAGTATTGAAGGAGTGGGTGGCACACTTTACTTTAGGTAATAAGAGTATGTACTACCTCAACACATACGACGCAGATGATGATGTTAATATCTTTGATCTGCTAGATGGTATGGTTGAAGTTGAAGAAGAAGATTGTGAAGGTTGTAAAATCTGATAGTGAGGTCGAAAGACCTCCTTTAAACTAAGGAGTTAAAATTGAGTACGGTTTTTAATGAGAAAAACAAAGGGCATATTACCAAGCACTACCCTATGTTCTTAGGCGATAGTCTTGGTTTGTTGGATACAGTTAATGTAACAAACGAAGCTGTTGAAGCCCTTAAGGAGAAACAACGTGGTGGTCGTTGGTATCCTACAGAAATTAGTATGGCTCAAGATCGTCAAGATATGGTAAATGCTCCTAAGCATATCGTCGATATTATGTCTATGGCTATCTCTTGGCAACATACTACAGACAGTATTGCAGGGCGTTCCATTGGTGCTATGTTCCTACCTTACGTTACAAACCCTGAAGCAGAGGTTATGATTAGTGAGTGGAGTACGATTGAGTTTGTACACGGTGAGGCATATTCTCATATTGTAAAGCAAACACGGTTGAATCCTGATGAAGCTATTCAGGAGACATATAACAATATTCGTGTGTTAAATCGAAGCAAAAAGATTATTGAAGTATTTAATTCTCTTTACAACATGGATCGTAGTTTACCGTTCCGAGAGAAGCAGAAAATTGTCGCTAAGGTGTTATGTACTGTAATGGCTATGGAATGTATTAGTTTTATGTCATCGTTTGCAGTGACATTCGCCATTGCTGAACAGGGGTGGTTTCAAGGCATTGCTGAAACCGTTTCCCTAATTAGTAGAGATGAGTTGTATCACACTCGTATGAGCTACGAACTGATTAAGGCACAGAAAGAGGTTGATGGTTGGCAGGATGTTTACGACGAGATTTCAGATGAAGTTTCTGAGATTGTTTCTTCTATTGCTAGAAGTGAGATGGAGTGGAATCGATACCTACTCTCTGAAGGTCGATACTTAGACAACCTATCTCTTGATATGCTTGATAAGACAAACAAGTACTTCAACAACGCTGTGTTTACAATGCTAGGGTTAAAGAATCCGTTGGAAGTTGTTACTGAAAACCCATGTAAATTTATGGAGAAGTACATTGATCGTTCGTTGCTACAGTTTGCATCTCAAGAGATTCAACATGGTAGTTATCGACAAGGTTCTATTGTTGATGATGTTACAGAAGATTTAGATTTAGAATTTATTATTTAAAAGGATATAAAATGTTTACGATTTACTCAAAAGATCAATGTGCTAAGTGTAACCAAGCTAAGATGTTATTGGATATGAAAGGTGTTGATTACGATGTTAAGATGTTAGGTAAAGACTTTGAACGAGAGTTTGTACTTAGCTTAGAACCAACACCACGAGAGTTCCCTGTTGTATTTAAAGGTGAGGAATTTGTTGGTGGTTTAAATGAGTTAAAGAAACTCGTAGCTTAAATATCTTAATTGACAAAACTTAAATCTATTTGGTGCGTAACGAAAGTTACGTGCCTTTTTATTAACCTGAAATAAATTACAAAACCTGTTGACAATGTTTTTCGAAACAACTAAGATTGGTACATCAAGATGATGTTGATATAAATATTTGGAGTTTGGTATGAAGAAAATTAAACGTAAAGATTTAACACATGAAGAGGTTTGCTTAACTGGTCGAGTATTTGTTGAAAAGTGTAGACACAGTAATTATGGTGTAAAGATTATATCTTGCACAGAGTTTGGACAAGGTTGGGGAATGGATTTAAACAACTTAACTCCTAATGATTTAAGGGTTATTGCAGATTTCCTAGAGAGTGAGGATTAATTAAATGAAACTAGATAAACCTGCTAAAGTTGGTTATGGTGTTTTCCGAGAAGGGGTTGATTGGTCAACAGTAATTGGTGCAGCACAGCGAAATTATGAGAGATCCTTGAAAGAAGAAACAAAACCTGTGCTATCTATTTCCAAAGCTTTAGATTATCAAGATTTAATTTTGGAACAAAGTAAAGAAATAGAAAAACTCAAAGAGGTTATTGATAAGGCTTTAGAGAAGTGCTACACTGGTATTCGTAAACAAGGTGGCGACTATTATTTGGAATTGGTTGAGAGTATTTTGAAAGGTGTTATTAAATGAAAATTCAAGATGTGTTTATAGGACAGAGTGTTGGTTTTGTTAGTGACGGTGATCGATATATTGGTGTTGTAACAGCTTTAGAGAACATCCCTAAAAATGGTAAAGATTGTTGGATTGCTGAAGTAGAAACCAATGAGGTTGTTTTCGATATTAATATTAAATACTTATTAGGTGTTATTAAATGAAAAAGATTTTATGTAATGTTGAAAAAGTTAAAACTTCTTACCAAGACCGTAAGATTTTAATCTTAGATTGTTTTGTGGAAATGGAAGACGGAGGTTTTCTTAGTGTTTTTAACACAGTGTTAGACTCTTATAACGAAGAACTAAAGAACCGAGAAGGATCTCAGTATGGCTGTGAACTAATTCGACAATTGTTAGACTTCTTCGGTGTTGATGATTTAAGTGAAATTAAAAATTACAAATGTTGGCTATTAACAAATAAGGCTATGGTGTGGTCTTCTTCTGATGTTTTAGGATTCGAGCAACTAAGTTGTTCAGAGTTTAAAAATAATCAAAAGAAACTTTTGAAGTCTGATTTAGAACGTTATATTCCTCGTAAAGATTAAAAGGTGTTATTAAATGAAAAAATTATCAATTAAACAGTTTGATTCAGAGTTTGATTATAAACAAGCTAAGAAGCAATTGAAGAAACAAGAGTTGAATAAACGTAAGAGTGTAATGTCTTTGTTTGATACTTCATCTTTCGATACGTTTACCAACAAAGTTGATACAGAGGTGTTGTATTGGGAATCTGTTGTTGATAAAAGTGACAACAAATGCAATAAACAATTGGAGGTGATATGACAACACTTAAAGGTATTACAGTATCTCTAGCGACAAAGGTTGATGAGGAAGCTCTTAACCTTTACCTAGATGAGATTGAGCAGGAAGTATTGGATACTTGGGGTGATGTTAAAGTTGACTACACCTCAATTGAAGATTACTTAAAAGAGAAGATTGATGTTGACTACCTTATTGAAAAAGGTATTATTGAAATTATTGTGGAGTGAGTTATGAAAGATTTACTTGAGTTTTGTTGTTTTATAGTTATGGGGGTTGTTTTAATTTTGACAATCTTTTGTTCTTTTGTGCATATTGTTAGTAAGAATGCTTGTTCTGAGTATGGTGAACGTAAAGGTTTAAAGACTGACTACGAGTTCTACAGTGGTTGTTGGGTTGAAACTGAAAAAGGTGTTTGGAATTTAAAATCTAGTTTGGAGAAAGGTGTATGAACATCGGAGAACAAGGTTATTTAAACCTACTTTATAAACTCATCTTAAAGGCTGAGAGTGCAGAACCAACTTTAGATCGAACAAGGGTTGGTACTTGGAATTTATTTCATGAGAGTTTACGATTCGATTTATCAGAAGGTTTTCCAATCCTAACAACTAAGCGAATGGGTTTGAAATCTATTATCGGTGAATTGCTTTGGTTTTTATCAGGAAGTACAAATGCTGATGAGTTAGAGGAGAAGTATGGATGTACTATTTGGCGAGAATGGAAAGATAAGAACGGTGAGCTAGGTGAGGTTTACGGAAGTTTTTGGCGTTTTTGGAGAAACTTTAATTCAAAGAATGTTGTTAAAATAAAAAGAGCTTCCGATGCGTATTCGGACTGGGTTCAACCTGTATCAGATTTTATACCACCTATCGAGTGCGATCTTAATACCGAGGAAATGTGGGCGGTTCATTGCGATATCTCAGGGAAGAATCGAAGATATACGTTCCAAACATCAAGAGGTTTTATTGGTGAAATCTCTCGACCTAATTGGCGATTATTGACTTCTGTAGCTTTGGTTGACGGTTATGCGAAGAACGTATGTGGTGTAGGTTATTTGGGTAATATCAAAGGGGATTATGAGAGAACTACTTATAATCTATGGAGAAATATGATTGTAAGATGTTACGATAAGAAACATCCATCTTATAAACTCTATGGAGCAAAAGGGGTTACAGTATCACCTATATGGCACTCTTTTGAAATGTTTTGTAAAACCTTACACAAGGTAAAATTCTACGATTGCTGGAAAAATAATCATAAAGACTTCTCTCTAGATAAAGATTTCTTAGGGTCTAACGTTTATAGTCCAAGTACCTGTATGTTTTTACCAAACAGCTTAAATTCAGCCTTAAGTCACGACGGTTCTTGTTGGAGCATTGATGGTAAGATGTATGCTACCCTATCAGAAGCAGAAAGATCGTTAGGGAAAAGGTTTGATTATGTTGTGAGTGAGTTGCGTAAAGGTAAAAAATCTTGTTGTGGTTTTAATAATGATAATTTCTATCAGTTGAAAGCTACAGATGAGTATGTTTACAGGAATGAAATATACTTTGATCAGCTACAGTGGTTAATCGATGAAATTAAAATAAATCCAACAAGTAGAAGATTGTATGTGACCTCAGCAAATCCTTCTGCTAGGTACAACCAAGCTTTAGACACTTGCCATAACTACTTCCAAGTATTTATCGAGAATGGTAAACTGAACCTGTATTTCCAAATGAGATCAACAGATAGCTTCTTAGGTTTGCCTTACAATATCGCTTCCTACGCTGTTCTAGCTCACATGTTGGCTTTAGAGACAGGGTATGAGGTCGGTGAGTTGGTATATTCAGGTGTTGTGGTTCATCTCTATAAGAATCATCTAGAACAAGTTAAGTTACAAACTTCTAGAGAGCCTTTTAATTTCCCTAATTTGAAAATTAATAAGAAACCTTTCTTTGAATACGAATTGAGTGATTTTGAATTAGTCGATTATGAGTATCACCCTGCAATTAAAGGTGAGGTAGCAATCTAATGTACAAAGGTAAAAAAGTAATTCATTTAGTTGCTCGTGATTCTAAAGGCGGTATTGGTAAGGATAACTCCCTGATGTGGAACATCCCTGAAGATATGAAATTCTTTCGAGAGAGTACATTAGGGAATGTTTGCTTAGTTGGTCGTAAGACTGCTGAGAGCTTCCCTAAACCTCTGAGTCGTAGAGTTGTAATTGAGGTTAGTAGACAAGGTTACAGTGAACTAATGTGTAATGATAGCGATTTCTTAGAGAGGTTTATTGCTGATGCCTATTTTTATACTAACAAGTTAAACACCGATAAAATCTTCATTATTGGTGGTGAGATGTTATATAACTCTACATTTGACATTGCTGATGAGTTGTGGATAACTGAGGTTAGTGGTGATTTTAGTGCTGATAAGTTCTACCATATCCCTGAAGGTTTTCATTTGTTTGAATGGTCAGAAGTGAAACTATCAGTAAATGACCACTTCTTCTATTTCACGAAATACTTACGAAATGGAAATGTACCATTTTAAATAATTTACAAGGAAAGTGACTCTCAGGGGTTGCTTTCCTTTTTGTTTATGTGTACTATTAATTTATCAACTAGGAAGTCAAACGGTTTAGGAGAAAGTTATGACACCTTTGCAAGTAGAGAAAACTATTCGACATTATATTGATGGTCGATTCAAAAAAGAAATTACAGACTACAATGAGTTGTGGAGAGAGCAGAGAATTAAAGAGATGTGCTTTGGTGATCTAAAATTGAGTATCCAAGCTAGTGATTTTCACTATTGCACTCCTCGAAAGAATACGGATTACTATACTCATGTTGAGGTTGGTTTTCCTAACTTTAACTTTAGCGATGAGTTTATTGGTTTATATGCTGAAGATACAGAAAAACCTCAAGACACTGTTTATGGATATGTACCAATCAAAGAGTTATCTATTGAAATTTCAAATAAGCTAAAAGAGGTGTGAAATGGTTTGTAAATACGCTATTAAAAAGAAAACTATAAAACCTTATTTCTTTGGTGTTAGTAAAGAGTACTGGTGTGTAGTTCTTCAATACAAAGAACAATTATACCACTATTATCATGGTTACTCTTACAAAGATAAAGAAGACATTGTTCACAAGTGTTTAACCCATCAAGAAGCTGTTGCAAAACTTAAGGAGATTTCAAAATGAAACAAACTAAATTAAACAAATCATTATTCAAACAAACTTTAACTTTAACAGAAGCTTTACTGAAAGCTCACAATAAAACTTTCACAGTGGTATTCACAAAGAGTGATGGTTCTGAACGTACCATGTTAGCCAAGAAAGGTTTGAAGCGTTTCCTATCAAAGAAACCTAACAAACGTTCAGTAACTCCTAACAGTGATGCTGTACGTGTTTATGATATGGAGAGTAAAGGCTACAAGAGCTTTAAACTTTCTACAGTTAAAGAAGTTCGTTTTGGAAGTGTTATTTGGAGTGCTGAATGATGAGTAAACTGTTAGATTCTAAAGTTTTAACTAAAAGCGATATTAAATTGTTGGAAGGTGAAGGATGGTTGACAAGTCGTATGTTGAATATTCTTCTTGAGCGTGTTGACTTAACCTTAGAAACAACAAAGGTTTCTGTTGAATCTTTTTGCGATGATCCGCTTGTTGTTAATGAAATCTTTAAGCAAGAGGTTGTGTTTACGGGTATTAAATATGTTGTTCAACGATACTCTTATGGTTTGTACAAAGAAGGTCAACCTGCTTTCTTCTCAGATGTCAGTGAAGCTTTGTTTGATTGCTACACCAAGAATAACAATAATGATGGCTATACTTACCGTGTTGAGGTTATTTGGAGTGCTGAATGATGGAATTAATCATTGGAAATAAATACAAATGGAAGTATGAGCCACAAATTCTTAAGTATGTCGGATTGAAGAATGGTTGGCATCAGTTTACATTAAATGGGTCTTTGTGGTGTGAGGTGTTGAGTTCTGACCTAAAGCTTATGGAAGAAGTAAAATGAAACAAACAATTATTTTTGGGTTAGTATGTTTAAACCTTATTTGGTTACTATACGAAGTATCACCAATGCAGGTGTTGAACTTAACGATGTTTTGTATTCTACTAATGTGTAAAGATTGAGGTGTTGTATGAAAGATGAAATGTTGTTTCTAAAAGATGAATGTTTTTACTGTGATTGTGGTTGTAATGTATTTAGAAAGAAAGAGGGTTGTGATGATAAGTATGTTTGTAATTCTTGTAAAGCTCAATATACAGTACGAAGATCAAAGTGAGGTGTTGTATGAAAAGTTTTGATGAGTGGTTTGAGAGTCAAAAGCGTATTTTGTATGCAGAGGATGATAAGTGGGTTGCTAAGAAAGGTTGGGAGGCAAGACAACAAGAGATTGATGAATTGCAGAAGCGGATTGATAACGCTGAACACTATTTAAAACATTCATTCACCAAGTCACACGAAGTTGTTTTAGGATTATTAAAAGGAAACCAAAATGAAAACTGAACAAGGATACAAAGCCGTGATTGGAGCATACAATGCTGATAACGAATAACCTAGAGGTTGGTACACAGAACCCTCCTAATCGCCCTCTAACACTCACCACAGCCTCAGAAATGCATCATACGGTTATTGCAGAGGTGATTGATGGAGAGTACATTGGAGAGCAACTAGAGTTCTCTCATAAGATTGATTTAGATGTTCTTGGTTGGTGGTATTATGATACTCACTATGGTTTATGGTTTTGGGAAGAACATCTAGAAATCTTAGATTAATAACTAAAGTTATTAGATTAGCATCTAAAGACACTTAACTTCTACAATAAGCAGAGAGAAATATTATTTAACTTTTTAGTTATTTGATGTTGACTCTCTGCTTTTTTACGTCTAATATAAAACCATACAGACAACGATGTTGTTGAAGATACTAACCAAGAGGTGGATGACATGATTACTTTATTGAAAAGCAATACAACAATTGATTCAATCGATATGATTGAGAATGATAACTTCATTGTAGAAGTAACTCACTTCCAAGAATTATCTAACAACTTCAAACTTGGTGTTGACTATAGTGTTGAAGTTAATGTTAAAGGGTTTAATGATTTAGAGTTCCATAATGATTCTTATGGTGTTGTAGGAAGTAGTTTTATTGGTGATAACCGAGAAGATGTTTTCTCATTCACTTATGATGTTTATGATTTAGATGAGAATGTTGTTGACTCTTATATTTCCGATGAATTGAAGATTGAGATTGAGGATAAAGTTATGCAGGAATTGGTTGATTTGAAGATTGAAGAAATACAAACAATGGAAGGATGGTGAGGTGTTGATATGAAAACAGTAATATCTATGACATATTGTCAGGAAATAGAAGTAAGTGTTGACGATGATGGTGATATTCATTTGATACAAGGTGAAGATCATGTTGTATTAGACCAGAAACAAGCTAAAGAATTGATTGCTATTTTATCTAAGTTTATGGAGGATGGGAATGATTACACGGTTAGAAGCTTGTGAGTTGTTGTTGAATAATAAAGGTATTCAATACAGTAAGGATGGTAAGAGTTGGGTTGATTTCACAGTAGGGAGTTTTCACCCTTCAACCGTATTATTTACATCTGCTCCGTACTACTTTAGAGAACGTCCTGAGTATTTCTTTCACCAATTAACTCTGAGCAACATCATGAACGAGTTGGATAAAGATCAATATATTCAGGTGTTAGAGAAGTACACAGATAATACATACCAATCTTTTTCTTCTCTAAGTAATTTTGATTTAAACTTGTTGAAAGACAAGAGTCGTGTGTTTGGAATTTGGGAGGAAGTAAAATGAAAGCTGTTGAGTTTGTGAAAGATAATCCTTGGTTACTTGAGGATGGCATGAAAGATATTAGAGGTATTATTAGTGATGCTAAAGAATATAAGTTTTTTTGCTTAAATAATATTCTGGGTCACTCTTATGATAATCATGGCGGTGGTGTGGCTATTTCTGTTGAAGATCTTAAACGCCTTGTTGAAAGTTATGAGTTAGTGGATGGTTTTGGTGGGTTGGAAGAAGCAAGTAAAACTATCTGCAATGCTTATCATGGGAGTAATCACCCTATCCCTGACGGTCATGAGGAGTTATCTGTAGCCATTCAACTTGTGGAGAGTGTGGAAAATGAATAACATTACAAGAGTTCGTGGTGGTAAGATTCACAAAATTGATGCTTCTTTTGTTATATCTGATGAGGGTGGTTGGTTGGATGGTTCTTATGATTCCATTGAGAGTGCAACTCTAGCGATTAAGAATAAGTCGAAGAATGATTGGTTTTTTCTTGTTGATCTATCTCGCCGTGTAAATAGGGATGAGGGTAGACTTATAACTGTTATAGATATTCAGGAGAGTGTAAATGCGTAAACAGTTATTGAATTTCGCTTTATATCTTGCAGATAATTTTAAGCCTTTTATGTTCGGCTATATTAGTGGTGGTTTTGTTATGCTTTGTTGTTTTGTTTGGACAGGAGTTTTGAAATGAAACATAGTAACTTTAAAGTTGGTGATGCTGTGGTTAGACGTTGGAATAATAATGTCTACTATATTTGTCATGATACTGATTCTGATAAATGGGAGTTTTTGATCGATAAGGAGGAAGGTCAGAAAGTTTCAAAGTGTAAGATTTCGGAGTGCTACAGTAATATGAGATTAGCTACTGAAGATGAATTAAAGAATGGTTATGCGGAGGAATTTTGAAATGAGAGAACAATTCGAGAAGTTGCCTGAGATAGCTAATTTAATACAGGAAGGTAATGCTTTTTACTGTGATAAGGGTGATTGGTATTTATGCCCAAACATTGATGACAGTGCGATTGAAACGGCTTTGGATATGGCTTGGTATACTTTCCAAGAAGTTCACAAAGAACTTTTAGAACAGCAGAAAAGGATTGATACTGTTTCTAAATACCTAGTTGATAGTTGCGGTTTTGATAAATCAGAGGTTCAGGAGCTTCTAAAATGACCGACATTAAAAAGAACGCTCCGAAGGGGGCTACGCATTACAAAGAATATAAAAACCATAAAGAATTGGTGGCTTACTACAGAATTGATTTCATAGAAGTTGGTCGTGGATTTCCAAACGTAAAAGAACAATTCTTATGGTATCAAGATAAATGGGTTTACTGCACACCAGTATCAGGAAACATCAAACCACTCTAGCAGTGGTTTTTTATTGCATAGAATTTAATAACCTCCCACGAATAACAGACAAAATAAAAGGAGCTATAAAAGCTCCTAATAATTACCCTAAAATTTCCACTATAAACCCTTCCGAACCTCTTTAAAACAAACTCCTGAAGCTACTTCAAAAGCCTTACGAGCATTCTTAAAACCTAAGTAACCAAAACCAAAGGATGTATTAATCTCATTCCCTGAAGCATCTTTAACGTGGATACAGTACCCTTCGTTTTGGAAGTTTAAAGATACTGTCGTGTTAGATTGTGTAGTAGTTATTAAAGTGTTCATTAATGTTCTCCTGAAGATGTATATCTTGAATTGATATTGCATTCTATCAGGATGTTTTATTGTTGTCTACAGTAGGTGATCAAAGATCACTGCCTGAAGTAGTCAAAGACTACGACATCGCCTATTGGCGATTTTTAAAGTAATCGTGTAGTGTCACCACCAACCATATAAGAACACCAATAGTGATCACCACACCATTCTCTTTAGTTCCTGCTTCAAACCCAAAACCTTTATTTATTAAGTATGATGCCACCCAAAGGATTAATGCTAAAGCTACGTGATAGCGGTCGTCGGAGACGATACGCTTAGATTCTTTAGAATCAAGCTCATCTGAAGGGTGTTGTGTTTGGTTCTTATCAGAACTTTTATTATCTTTATTATATCCAAAGTCTTTCATATTAGATTCCTCTTGTATGTACTTACAGGGAATCTTAGACAAAAAGAAACCCAACTACTATTGAAATTACCTTAATGTTTAGCACACTTCGGGTTAATAATCAATAGTAGTTGGGTTGTAGTTGTGTTTACTTTAAGTTAATAAAATGTGACAGAAGTCACTTTATTTATTTACTTATAAGTTTTCAACAAGTGAGATACAGGCTTTACGACTAGTTTTCTTTCTGTTCGTATAAGCTTTTCCAGTATTCACAATCACTTTCAGCACTATCTTTTTCATCTGACCACTTATCCGCTAAGTTTAATGCTTCATCACGATCATCTTCTGCTATTTGTTTTTCACATATTACATCAATTAGAGCGCATCGTAAAGGTTCAGTAGCATTCTCCTTGATCTTACCTATTAATGTTTCCACTCGGTATTGAATCTTATCCCCTACACCATCAATTAGGTTTTTACTTAGGAAGCATAAACTTTCTTCTAAGTCTTTTTGGATAAGCTCCAAACAAGTTTGAGTTAATGAATCAACAATAGGACATGTCTGATCAACATAACCGTAAGACTCTCTTTCAGCTTTACTCATACCATTCTCCTAAAAATTCCTAAATAAAAAAATAAAGCGCACCTTTCGATACGCCTTCATATTAATATAAATTGTAGTTGTTTGCAATATGTTTGAATAAGTTTATTCAAAAACACTTTTTAAATGTAAATATAACTGTTCAGCTTGATCTTCTGACATAAAGATGTTGTCGAGGTTCTGAGAAATAACAACTTCATCAGTAGATCTGCGACAATTCAGAGATACTTCTTCGTAAGCAATAACACCATGAGTACACTCTTCAACATATTCAGGGATTTTTACATTAAGATTGAATTTCATACTTCATCACTCCAACTTGCTTCCCAAGCTTTAATTAATCGATTCTCAATCTCTTGGTAGTTATTTAAAATGTCATCTTCAAATATTGGATAGAACTCAATGTTAATCCAACCGACATCACTCATACCGTGAATAGATGCGCTGTAAACTTTTTCTGAATCTTCACATACTCGATCTTTAACAACAGTGTATTTACCCTTAGCATATTCTGACACCCACATCTTAGGAGGTGTTTTGTTTGCTAAGCATTCTTTATTCGATAAGCTGTGTTTTAGTGCAAACCAATTTGAGTTTACAATACTTGTTGAAGGGTCTTTTTTTGTAATATCAAAACCATTCTCTAGTAAAATTACCTGTACTTTATTCATTTTAAATCTCCTAAATTAATTAATAATAACCCAATCTTTCTTACCATAATAATTTCCATGTCCACCACTCTCTTGAGTAAACACTAAAGTATTCTCCTTTTGGTTGTAGTAAACACCATTCATTTGTGTAGCACTACATTCCCAACCACTATCACTTAGTAGGTGAACATCTTTAGGGATGTTGTGTTTCTCAATTAACTCTAATAATTTATTCAGTTTCATTTTAAATCTCCTCAGATTCTTTAACGTAATCGTCTATTTTGGTAATAATTTCCTCAAGTGTTTCCCCTGATAAGCACTTACCTTCTCGATTAACTGCTCGAAACTCCAACCAAGAGTAATCACCATAAGATTCATAACCAACACCGTGTTCATGTTCAATAATAAAACCCTCGTAAGATAAGTTTCCATTAACGAAAAATAAGTTTTTAACTTGTGGATTAAACATTTTGAATCTCCTGAGTTGGTAAAAGCTCCGTTAGGAGCTGTTGTCTTGTCCAATAAAAACATCTTACTAAATTAATTAATAAGATGCAACACGTTATTTGAAAATAATTCTAAAAGTTGTGTGGTGGGAGGTGGGGTTATGGGAACATGGTTAAATCTCCTGATCAATCAAACCTTGTTCTCGCATTTCTTTCAACCAATACTTAGTGGTTCTTAAACTAACACCAAGCTCCTCTGACATTTGTTTAGTTGTCAGTTTCTTGGCTGAAGTATATAGGGCGTATAATTTTAATTTCCTCCCATCTTTGATGTGCTTTTCAACAAAACATAACCTATCTTGAACCTCCTTAAGAACAACATTGCTCTGATCTACCTGTACACCTAGTTCTGTTTGATTCACAGCTAACAATGATATCATATAATGAGCCTCCTCTAAAGACTTCTCAATCTTCAACATTCTGTCATCTTTATCGCTAGAGTTTTTAGCGTTGTACACATAATTAATTGTTTGCATAGGGGTCTTCTGTTTCTTAGCTTCACGTTTACTTAAGTACTTCTTCTTCGTCAGTTGTTTCTGAACAGGGTGTTTGAGGTGTTCTTCAAAAACTTTCCCCGAAGGGAAGTAGCTTTTATTCCTATGATCGTTCAAAAACTTAATTGTTTCATCAGACTCTAAGGACTTATTAACAATATCATCTACAGAATTAACCTCTGTATCTGAACCAAGAACACCACTCCATACCTTATTGACAACAGATAAAAGTTTCTCGTTATTCTCTGTGTCAGCAAAAGATTTTAGGATTCCCATATTCTCATACTGTAGTGATTTTAAAGCTCTGTGATTCTCAGTAAGCTTCTTGATTTGTTCCTTTCTGTAGTCATCCCCTGTGATGTAGTCTAAGTATTCATCCATATTTAAATCTTCACTACTCAATTTTAATCCTCCTTTTTAACGCATTCTAAATAGTCCACATATTCTTGTGGAAGCTCTAACTTCTTAACACTTCGTGTACAAGCAACGTAAAACAAATTAACTTCTTGTTGGTTGTATTCAACACTATCAACATCTGCTGTAATAACATCAATTTTAAAATCTTCAGCAATCTTAACATTGTCCCACTCCATACCTTTAGACTTATGGGCTGTTGTTAGAAGAACATCAAACTTCTTATTCTCTTTGGTCTTAATAAGTTGATCTAAAGCTTTGTTGTATTCAAACATCTTACCTGTCAAAACAATATTAACCAATCTTTTTGATTCAGGGTTGTTTTTAGAATCTTCTAACATCTCCTCAAAATTACCATAAACAGAAACCTCATCATCCTTAATCTTATTCAACTCACCTTTCTTTAGATAGTAGGTGGAGTAAATTAAACTTTGGAACTTCTTAGGATCAATCTCACACTTGATAGAAACCCCTTGCGATATTAAATCAACAGCATACTCTAAAAGACATGAATTAGTTCTAAACACCATTGTATATTTCTTTTCATCGAAAACATTAACAACTGATTTGATTGTTTCTAACCCTTGAACAGTGATTTTATCTCTAATGATCTTAGTGGCAATCTTAGCAATTTCATCTCCATATCTAAAAGACTTAGAAAGCAAGAATGTGGGAGCGTCAATCATATCCATAGCATTAACAGCTTGTCGGAAAGCATAGATACTTTGATATGAGTCACCAACATAAACTTTCTTAGCTTTAGCCTGTTTTGAAATAATATCTAAAACAACAGGAGAGGAATCTTGAGCTTCATCTAAGTAAATTATATCAAAATCTAACTTTGGAGAGGATAGTTGAAATAGTTTTTGATAAGTATCATGATCTGCTTTAACTTTAGAGTGAGGATCAACCTTATCTAACCAAAGCTTCTTAGCATAACGTAATACTAAACTTAACACCTCTGTTTTAGCACTATCCTTTAATGTAATTAATCTTTCAACTACATCTTTTGATATGCAATCCAGTGTCACTTTATCGTAAGCAGTATTTTGAAACACCTCTACAGTTTTCTTTGCAAACAAAGCAATCTGAATAGCTGAAACTAAAACTTTATTTTTTCTGTAATCTGAAATTGAATATAAATTGACTATCTCTTTCGGTGTTCTTCCTCGATTAACATAATAAGAGTCTTTATAAGTGATCTTATGTGCTAACAACTTACCAAAAGTGGCATAAGCTAGAGAATGAACAGTTCTACACTCTGTATGTGGAGGGAAACTCTGTTGTGCTAATACCGCATTTTGCTTATTGAAGCAAATATACAAAGATTTAACAGGGTTATTCTCTGCTAGTAATCTTAAAGTTGAACTCTTTCCAGAACCTGCAACCGCATTAATTTTAATCACTTCATGGTTTTGAAATGAATCTAATATGATTTGTTGTTCCTCAGTTGGTGTGAAATGTTGTTTTGTAGACATTAAAAACTCCTTAAATTTATATAACAGTGGATTTAAAACCATTATATAGACTTAAGGAGTTTGTGTAAAGATAAATCTTCAAATATTTACAGTTTACGGTACTAATCAAGTTAATTGATTAAAATATAAACACTGATTTTACTAGAGAGGGTGCAAAATATGCACTAATTCAGTAAAAT
>JAGHSX010000128.1 GCA_018065645.1 Candidatus Scybalousia scybalohippi | reverse complement strand
ACCCACCTAACTTTACTTTATTTGCATTCATTAGTATGACAAAAATTCTCGCAAAGATAAGAATCTTTTCAGTGGATACAATATCTTAAAACTTTTTCTCTTGATTTAATTTTCTAATCTCAATAATATATTGTATTTTTGCAATCACTATTTAGGATAAATATCTAACAAAACAATAAAAAACTTAATAAAAACAATGAAAAACTTAAATGAATTGATAGCAGCTGCAAAAGCTGCCCCAAGAAAAACATTGGTTGCTGCTTACGCAAACGATTCACACACAATAGGTGCAACAAGCAAAGCTATAGATGAAGGTATAGTTGACGTTATCCTTGTAGGTGACATAGACACTATCAAAGCTACTTGTCAAGCAGAAGGTATAGACATAAACAAATTCAAAGAATTAGTTCAAGAAGCTGATGAAGCAAAAGCTGCTGCAAAAGCTGTTGCTCTTGTAAACGAAGGTAAAGGTCAAATACTTATGAAAGGTCTTTGCTCTACAGACAAATATATGAGAGCTATCCTTAACAAGGAAAATGGTCTTATGCCAGGTGGAAAACCAGTTCTTTCTCACGTTTCTGTATTTGAAATCCCTGCTTACCACAAACTGCTTATCACATCTGACGTTGCAGTTATCCCTGCTCCAGATTTCAAACAAAAACAAGCTATCGTTAACTACGTTATCAAGACAGCTCATACTCTAGGCGTTGAATGTCCAAAAGTTGCTATGATTGCTGCTTCAGAACAAATGCTTGTAAATATGCCAGCATGTGTTGACGCTGCTCTTATCGCTGCTATGAACAAGAGAGGTCAAATCAAGGGTGCTATCGTTGATGGTCCTTTGGCTATGGACGTTGCTATCGATAAAGAATCTGCTGAAATCAAGAAACTTAAATCAGAAGTTGCTGGTGATGCAGACTGTCTAGTATGGCCATTCATCGAAGCAGGTAACGTATTCTACAAGACAGCTACTAAGTTTGCTCACGCAGAACTTGCAGCTATGGTTGTTGGTGCTAAAGTTCCTTGTATCCTTTCTTCTCGTGGAGATTCTATACAAACAAAGACTTATTCAATTGCATTGGCAGCTTTGTCAGCAAAATAAATCATAAACAAATAGCGTTAGAAAAAGGTAAGAAAACATTAAAAGGATTTCTTACCTTTTTTAATTTTTATTCAAAAAAAACTTTTACTATGGAAAAATGGGCTGATGGCTTAAAAGATGTTGCCATAACTATAACAGACGAAAAGGGAGATTTTATAGATATGAATTTTCATTCAAAGGAAGTAAACCTTAAAAGCATGGATGAAAACATAATAGGAAAAAATATTATGGGTTGCCACAACGAACGTTCACAGGCTATAATAAACAATATGCTTAAAAACAACGTTCAAAATGTTTACACTATTACAAAGAAAGGCCAAAAGAAACTTATCTATCAAAGCCCTTGGTACAAGGAAGATGGTTCTTTCGGAGGTTTGGCAGAACTTTCATTGGTTATTCCAGAAGAAATGCCTCATTACAATAGAGACAAACAAGAATAAACACAAAAGATGAATATCTATTCTCTTCTCAAGGCTAACAGACTGATTAAAAGCAACAGAGTTAAACTTCTTGGCATACTGACATTGCATAGTATGAAAAGAAGATATTATGGAATATTCTTCGACCCTATACTTGCTTGCAATCTTCGTTGCCAGATGTGTTATTTTTCAGACAATGAGAAGAGGAAAGAACTTCACGGCTGTTTTTCAAAGGAAGATATATCCTTGTTAGCAAAGAAGTTTTTCCCATATGCATTGAAACTGCAGATAGGTTGTGGTGCAGAGCCTACTATGTACAAGGATATACCTTCTATTCTTTCCCTTGCAAAACAGTATTCTGTTCCTTACATATCTATGACAAGTAATGCCAACAGGCTTACTTATAAAGATCTGGAAGAATACATACAAAAAGGATTGAATGAAATAACAATCTCCCTGCATGGTGTTCATAAGCAGACTTATGAAAGACTTATGGTAAACGGAGATTATGAAAAATTCATAGAAAGCATTGAGAATATCTCTCAACTGAAAAAGAAATATCCAGATTTCAAACTTAGAATAAACTACACCATCAACTCCGACAACGTATTGGAGTTAGCAGATTTCTTCTCTGTATTTGGAAAGTATGATATGGATATTCTTCAGTTTAGACCTATTCAAAAAATAGGCGAAAGCGAATATAATAACTTTTCATGGCAGAAGATAATAGACAACTATGATGTAACCCTAGGCAAACTGAAAGAAGAAGCCAAAAGAAGAAACATCACCATTATTTGTCCTAGCCTTAATGATCTTACAAAAGAAAACAACAACGAAAGTATAGTCTTTGATTACACATACATATACATCTCCCCTAACGAGATTTACAAAGATGATTTCAATCTAAACAAAGACTCTTTCCACTCATACAACAAAAGAAAGCATTTAAAAAGAAATCTTCTTAAAAAGATTTTTTCCAAAAAGCTTTCTTCCACCCTCAAAACAAAACTCAACTACGAGGTAAACTAATATTTCGCTTTACAAAATAAATAAAACGAAGGTCTATTTTTAGGCCTTCGTTTTGTTTTTAAATAACTCTTCGTTTCGCTGGCGTAACTCTTCGTTTTATTTTTCTAACTCTTCGTTTTAGAAAAATTTTATTTGATGTTTTTCATATAAGAGTTTTTGTTATTTTACTACAATTTTTGTTGCAAAGGTGTTGTTGATTTTTACGATGTATGTTGCTGTGTGTGGAAGCGTAGTTCTAAAGATATTTGCAGAGTTGTTTGTCTTTACAATTTCTTTCCCCAAAATATCCACAACCTGTATCTGTTTTCCTTCTGCTCCTTGCACATACAATTCATTTCCAATTGTCCAAATGTTTATGTTATTCTTCACATCTGTCAAGCCACTTTCTTCCTGGAATCTACCCACAAGAGCAACATCTTCTACAGCCTGGAACTGATATGGGTTGGCTGTTGTTCCGTCACTCCAATCTACAAATACATAACCATCTTTTGCTGTTGCAATCAACTCTACCAAACTGCCTGCCTCATATTCTCCACCACCTGAAACTAAACCCATTGTCTCATCTTCGGAAGTAGCAGTAATAGTGTATATGATTGGATTGATTACAAGATTGATATTAACTATGGAATCACAGCCAGTTGCTGTTGTAAGCACTTGTTCCAATGTTGTTGATTGAGTGTAAACTATATCATTCAGTTCATACTCTCCTATTGCCTCAATTGTTGTATCTACCTCTGCACTATGATTGATAGTCAAGACAAGATTGACTACTGAGTCGCAACCATTTACTGTAGTAGTATTGAATGAAATAGAAGATGTGCTTTCATAATACCAGTTACCATGCCATTCTACACTATCACAAGCAGATATTACATCATTTTCATAAACTGTGATTGGAGTAAAGATAGCTGTATAAGTTTCGTCTGCATTTACAACAATAGTACGAGGATTTTGTATGTTGCCATCTTGCCAACGGACAAACTCATAGCAAGAACCTGGTATAGCTTCCAGAGTTGCTGGAGTACCTTCTTCATAAACTCCACCACCAGTAACCGTTCCCATTTCTTCATATTCTGCCTGTGCAGTAATGGTCCTGTTTGGCAAAGGTTGTCCAACAATGTTTATATCATCTATGTAAAGATAATATCCGTGTTGTGTAGTATAATGTATTGCAAAATATTTTGCTTCTGCAGGAATAGTTGCAATCAAGGTTTGCCAAGTGCTTTGATTTGATGATGCGCTTGTGATAACGTGTGTAAAGCTAGATGGGCTGTTGTCTGTAGTAGAATATACCAAAGAAAATGTTTCTGTGGTATTGCTATAAGAGCTATAAGTGAGTGACAAATCTTTTGCATTGGATGTAAGCAAACGAGGAGAAATAAGGTATTGGTCATAATATGTTGAAGTGTTCATGCTACAGAATTTGAAGTAAGCATAAGAACCCCACATTCCAGAGTAACTGTATATTTCCATTTCACTTTCATTGGCAGAAGAAGCGCTATATGTTGTCCAGCAATCAAGACCATCTGAGAAATCTTGTACAGAAGAGTTGCCTATACCACAACTAGAGAAATATGCGGTATATGTTGCAGTAGTATTGGCGTTGAATGTTCTAGGATTATCTGTATTTCCGTCACTCCAATGATCAAAAGTATTGTCTCCAACAGGTATTGCTGTTATAGTACAACTTTCTCCCATAGCATATCTGCCACCACCTTGTACTGTTCCCTGACTTGCATCGCTAGCTTGTGCTGTAATGATGACATCATTTGGTTGCGTAAGTATGACTCTCATCAAAAATGTTAAGTCGCTCAACTGCTGCCATACTTGTCCATTTATAGAAGTCCAACCACCATTCTGGTTACCGCAATAACTTGTCAATGGTGCAGGATAATTATTGTTGTTACAATATGCTATCACCCATAAAGGTTGTGAATTGCTGATAGTATAAGGTTGAGACAGACGAAGTGTTTCCCAACTATTTGTTCCATTCAAATGGAAAACTTCTTCGTATGCAACAATACCTGGAGAGTAATTGTCTCCTGCATATATTTTTATATGATAATCTCCTTCATATACATTGAATAGCTGTACACTTCTAATAGATCTGTTTGCTGGAAGATCGTTTGCCTCTATCTTTATTCCATAATAACGATTTGTAAGATTTGCTTCATAGGCATTGCCACAATACGCTATAGTATCTCCAACAACAGGAACAATGTGTGCAGTAAGGTTTACATCTCCATTTGCCCAAAAAGTACGAGGTTGTGTACGGCTTCCGTCACTCCACTTGTCAAATCTGTAACCATCTACAGTATTTACAGTCAATGTTACCAAATCAGAGAAGTTGTTATAAGTACCGGCACCTGTAATAGTAGTATGAGAAGGATCATCACTAGTAACTGTTATAGTGGATGTGTTAGGATTGTTTCTTTCGGCTGGTCTTATACCCATTACAGCCATATTATCTAAGTTGAAAGATGAAGAAGCATTTGTTCCTATACCTCCAACACTAGGATTTAAGGAACCGATAGCAAAATATCCATCACTCATTCCTCCCCAACCCCAGTTGAAGTGAAATCTGTTTTGAGAGTCATAACCGTCACATACAAAACAGTGTCCTCCAGAAAAATCATAACCAGTATAAATAACAGGACGAGCATTGTCCAACTCATTTTTCAAAAGGTTTCTCCAGTTATCATCTCCCATACCAGACAATCTTGCTCCAAATATTTCTGGGCTATAGTCAAAATATTGTCTTAATGCATTTTCTACACAAGGATAGTTTATACCATTTCTTGCTACTACTTCTGCACTACTACCATTGGAAGATGTGGCATAATTAGTCACAATAGAAACTCCAACGTGATACATAAGAGTTGAAACAGCTTGTACCTGAGCAGTAGAGCTGTTAGCATTCAAAGAGACAGGCATATTAGTCCAATCGTATGTTGTATTTCCAAAGTCAGCACTTTGCTGTCCATAAGTTGGATGATTGTATGATCTTGAGCCACGTCCTTGTACTGGATGATTCCAATATTTCATCACTTGTGCTGTAGCAGTTGCAACACAACCAACAGCAGCATGCTGTGAAGAATTATCTACTGGACACATATTGTTGTAATATGTCCCTTGACTCCAAGTAGTAGTTATCAATGGAGAAACTACTATGCTTGATTTTCGTGGAGATACGCTAGCATTTTCCAGTTCTGCCCATTGAGAAGAAACCATATTAGAAGCTTCTACTCCGTGTTCTCTCATCTGTTTTATTTCCCATGCGTATGCTCTCAACCAGTTAAGCATATTATCTGGTAAAGGTGCTTGCATACGAGATGTTGGAGAATAGCCCAATATAGGCAATGCACAATCATCTGCTGATACTATTACATAACCTCCATTGTTTCCAGCAAAGACATACATTTCTTCTATATCTACAAGACTGGTAACATTATTCATTTCACTCCATTTGCCAAAAGCATTTGAAGTCCAGAAATTCATAGCAATTGTTTGAGCTCTTTCCAGAGATACAGGTTTTGCCCAAACAGCAGAACTTATAGCAAGAAACATTGCTATAAAAGTAAAAGTTTTTCTCATTTTATAATATTTCTAAAATTTCTTCTGGGGAATCTGTTTTCTGAATTTCCTTATCTACTGATATGGAATAATAATGTTTGTCTTCCCCATTAGTTTTTATCCAAACATAACGGTTCATAAGGAAGTCAAACATCAATCTTGATGCTTTGTTTGCTGTTAAGAATGCCAAAGTGTACGCATCATTAGGATTTATAGGTGTGATGGAGTAAGACACAAATACTGTATCAGTATTTGGATTATCTTTTTCCATAAAACCTTGCAAATCATCTGTGACAATATCAGATGTATAGAATATCTTATGTTCTTGTTTGTCATCGGTAGCAAAATCAAGCCAAACATCAAAAGACAATCCATTTACTTTTTTATAAAAAGCAACAGTATCTACTTCTCCATATGTTTCATCTCTAAAATTATAAACATTTTTTATAGAATCCATTACATCCATTTCTTGTAACTCTATCTGAGCTATATGCAATAGATATTCATTGTCTTTCAATATTTTTAATGTGTCTTGTTGAGATAGAACAACAACATTCAATCCATAATAGGATAACTCTTCAGCAAACTCTTCAACGAAAGAAGAGATAATCTTTTCTTCGTTTAAACTATCTAAAACAAAGTTTTGTAAAGATGATTTAAGGTTTGTAAAGAAAACATTGTCTGTTGTGGAAAGATAAACAGTCTGTGTATTGGCTTGTTTTAAGAACTTTTTTGCCCAGTTTTGTGCTATGCCAGAAAAAGAGCATAGCACAAATAGGCATATTATCATTAGTTTCTTACTATTCATGATTTTGATTTTAGAAAAGAGTCCCTTGAACGCCATCATCATTTGGATTGAAGTCATCATCGTTGAACACTATAGGAGTATGTTCTTTTTCTTCTGATGTTTCTTCTTCAATTGTTTCCACTTCTTCTACAGGCTCTTCGTATGGCAATGGTTCAAGAATTTTTATCTTCAGTTTTTCCTCCTTGGATAGTTTCTTACCCTTAGCTCTGTATTTCATAACCTCGAATGTTTCTGAGATATTGATCTCTTCTTTGTTTACACTGATTATAGGCAACCAGTCTCTCAAACAATACAATACCTCTGCTTTCTTGTCATCAACAAAAGCTATTCTTGAGTTAGACAACATTTCTGGAATAAATCTCTTGATGTAAGTAAGATTTGTTTCAAGGTCTTTGTAGATAATGGTAATAGGTTTTCTAGGGTTGAATTTCTCTATTATGACAGTATTATCTTCGAAATGAAGTTTGGTATCTGCATCAAGTATCTGATACCAACCAGATTTGTTTACAACAAGCAACTTATCTTTTGCGCCAAATTCTCCAAGCAAAATACCATGTTCATCTGTGTTCAGTTTCATGATGGATTCATCCAACCACAACTTTCTTGCGGACAATGTAGAAAGACCTTCTGCTTTCAATCCAACATGACGTACAGGATTGTTGCTAACAACATTTCCTCTTGCTGCACGTCCTTTTATCATCAAATCTGCAAAATCATATACAAAGTTTGTTTTCTTGATTCTTCCAGAAGCTTTCAAATAAACGGTAACTTTTTCTGCTTCTCCGTTTCTATTGGCAGAGAAATATAATAGATTTGAACCAGAAACTCCTTGAGTAAAGTCATATTCCTTGTCTCTGATCATAGAAGTAACAGCACAACGCTTAGCAAAGCATCTTCCATAAGGTCCATTGTTGTACATCATGTTGTAGATAGTACGTTCATCATTCTTACGGAATACTGCTACATATATAATATGATCTCCGACGAAATCTTTTCCTGCAACTTTCTTGACCATATACTTACCATCTTTGTGTACAATGATAATATCATCAAGATTAGAACACTCACATACAAATTCTGCTTCAGGGTCTTTCTTTAAATCATAACCAACAAAACCTGTCTTATAGTTGCAATAAAGTTTTTCATTGGCAACAGCAGCTGCTGTCAGTTCTATTCTATCAAAATCTCTTATCTCTGTCTTACGTTCTCTACCCTTGCCATATTTTTCTTTCAAATGTTTGAACCATCTAATAGCATATGCAATAAGATTATCAAGATTGTTCTTAACCTCGTCCATCTCTGCATTAAGTCTCGCAAGATCATTGTTGGCTTTGTCGCTATTGAATTTTGAAATATGGTCTATAGGTATTCTTCTAAGTCTTTGAACATCTTCAAGAGTTATCTCTCTTATAAGATCTTTCAAAAACGGTTTCATTCCTGCAAAGATAGTGCTGTTGATAGCTTCGTCTGTCTTACAAGGTTTGATATCTTCATATATTTCATTTTCTATGAAGATTTTTTCCAGTGAAATCCATTGCCACTTTTCTTTCAGTTCTCCTAGTTCCAGTTCTAGTTCTTTTTTCAAAAGTTCAACTGTGCGGTTTGTATTCTTTCTAAGAATATCGCTAGTTGACATAAACTCTGGCTTACGGTCTTCATTGATTACGCAAGATATTGGAGAAATACTCTTTTGACAATCTGTAAAAGCATACAAAGCATCTATAGTCTGGTCTATAGATGTATCTGCTGGAAGGTGTATTCTTATCTCTGCATTAAGTGCAGTATTGTTTTCTATCTTCTTTATCTTTATCTTACCCTTTTCATTAGCTTTTGCTATAGAGTCTATAAGTTCTTCTGCTGTAGTAGCAAATGGAAGTTCGGTTATTACAAGGGTTTTCTTATCCTCCTGTGTAAGTCTTGCTCTAACCATAACCTTTCCACCTCTTAATCCGTCATTGTATTTGGATACATCTATCAAACCACCAGTTGGGAAGTCTGGATAAAGGGTAAAAGGTTTATCTTCCAATACTGCAATACTGGCATCAAGCAACTCAACAAAGTTGTGTGGTAAAATCAAACAAGAAAGGCTATAACCTATACCTTTTGTTCCTTGATACAAAAGCAAAGGAAACTTGATAGGCAAAGTATCAGGTTCTTGATTTCTACCATCATATGTAGGGTGAAATGTTGTTGTTCTATAATCAAAGGCAACTTCCAATGCAAATTTAGATAATCTTGCTTCTATGTAACGAGGAGCAGCAGCACCATCACCTGTAAGAATATTTCCCCAGTTTCCCTGTGTGTCAACCATAAGTCCTTTTTGTCCTATATTGACTAAAGCGTCTCCAATGGAAGCATCTCCGTGAGGGTGATATTTCATAGTATTACCAACTATGTTGGCAACTTTGTTATATCTGCCATCATCCAGTTCATGCATAGAGTGCAAAACACGTCTTTGCACAGGTTTCAAACCATCACCAATGTGTGGAACTGCACGGGATAGTATTACATAAGAAGCATAGTCAAGAATCCAACTCTGGTACATTCCCCTTATGCTTTGCATTTGTCTTGCTCCAGTTAATTCAAGTTGTTGTTGGATTTCTTGAACTTCCTCTTGATTGTTTTCTTGATTGATATTGTTATTATCTTCTTTTGACATCGATTACCTCTTTTTCTTTAGAATTTTATTTTTGGAGCGTTTTGTGCACCTTCTTCTGCAGCATAGTAGTCTTTCTTATCAAAACCAAATAGGCTAGCCGCTATGTTTGTAGGAAAACTTCTTCTTTTCTTGTTGTAGTTCTGTACAGATTCTGCATAAAGGCTTCTTCTCTTAGAAATTCTATTTTCAGTTCCTTCTAGCTGACTTTGAAGTTCCATAAAGTTTTCATTTGCTTTCAATTCTGGATAACGTTCTACTACAACATTCAAATCTCTTATTGCTGAAGTAAGATTACTTTGTGCTTTTTGATAATCAACAGTAGAATTTTCAGAAGTAGGAGTATTCAAAGCCTTGTTTCTTGCTTCTATGACCTTTGTAAATGTTTCCTGCTCGTGTGCAGCGTAACCTTTTACTACTTCCACAAGATTTGGAATCAAATCCATTCTTCTTTGGTATTGAATTTCAACTTCTGACCACTTACTGTTGCAATCTTCATCCAATCTTACAAGGCCATTGTACTTACTTATACACCATAGCACAAGAAGTACTACTACAACCAATATTATAACTAATTTTGAGTTTTTCTTTAAAAAACTTTTTCCTACGTTTGCGTTGTTTGTTTCCATTTTTTCAATTTGTTTTATTTGTTTATAAATGTTTATTTCTTTTTCTTATTTTCTACCAGTGGCCACCACCTCCGCCTCCTCCAGAGAATCCACCACCAAAACTTCCGCCAGAAAAACCTCCACCAAAACCACTGCCGAAGCCTCTTGAACCACCAGTTCCACCAACTACCACAGGAGTGGTACGAGGTATGATAGAATCCTCACAACGTGTATGATGACAATGCTGGCAGACAAAAGTTTTTCTTAGTGTTCCATCATGTAATGATGATGCATTTCTAATAACTCTTTCATCTGTTTTTTTCTCGGCTTTTGCTCCGCATACTGCGCAAGTGGTAAAAGTATCTTTCATTTCAAAAGGATAGATTACCACATTCTTGCAATCTTCACAAATCCATACATCATAATCTCTGCTACCTATTGTTTCTTCCAACTGGGCTTTTTCGCTAAGATAAACATCTTCTTCTTTTTCTGAAAGAAGCCTCATCTTATGCCCACATGTACAGGTCACAGGATGCAGTCTTATTTTCTTCTGTCTAGAATTATAAACTCTCTTTATAACTGGGAATAGCCACCAAGTAAATATCAATGAAGGTATTGCATATTTTTTATATGCTTTTTTGTAAGCATTGTATTTTTCAACTTTATAATTAGGATTGATATATGCAGAACTCTTTGGCATCTGTATCAAAACAATAATAAGAGCACCTATTCCTAAAAGAAGATATCCTAAAACAACTCCTCCTACTCCATAAAGCAATTCATGTAATTCATCTTCATCACTCTTTTTCAATGAACTACCATTTGCATTATACTCTTTATATATTGTGCTTATACAAGCCAATGTTCCCTCTTTTACACCTTTGTCCCAATCTCCTTTTATGAAATATGGCTTCATATTCTGGTTGAATATCCTTGTGGTGTAAGCATCTGTCAAGCATCCTTCAAGACCATATCCTGTTCTTAGGAAACAATCCCTTGCTTTCAATACTACCAGTATTATCAATCCGTTATCTAGACCTTTTTGTCCTACTTTCCACTCATCAAACAGATCCATAGAAAGTTCTCTAGCAGAAGTCTGCTCATCTCCATTGATAACCACAACAGCTATCTGTGCTTTAGTAGAATCATACAACTGGTTGATAGCATTATTCAATTCCGATACGGTAGCATCAGAAAGAATCTTGTCTTGATTGGAAACCCAATTAGTTAGCCCTTGTGACTTTGGGTTCTTTATATTACTAACCGTTACTTGTGCATATACAGAACTATATGACAAACAAAAAAGGATTAGTGTTATTATATAAAAAATTCGTTTTTTCATAATACAAAAAGACTAGCAAAGATAAAGATTTTTTTTGAAATAGGGATTGTTTTACTTGGTTTTTCACCATTTTTTTTATAGTTTTGCAAAATCATTAAATACGAAAAACAAAGAGTACTATGAGCGAAGAAAGAATAAAATGCGCCATCATTGGTTCTGGCCCTGGTGGTTACACAGCAGCTATATATGCTTCAAGAGCTGGATTAAATCCTATCGTTTTCACAGGTAGTGCACCTGGAGGTCAGATAACTATGACAGACCAGATAGACAATTTCCCTGGTTATCCAGAAGGAACATCTGGCGCAGGACTTATGGAAGACATAAAGAAACAGGCTGAGAGATTCAACACTGAAATAAGAAACATAAGCATAACAAAGGTAGATTTTTCAAAAAGACCTTTCACTCTTACAACTGAAAACAACGATATTATCCTTGCAGAAAGCGTAATAGTTTCTACTGGAGCATCTGCACGTTGGTTAGGTTTGGACAGCGAAAGAAAATTTAGAGGAATGGGTGTAAGTACCTGTGCAACATGTGATGGTTTCTTCTATAAAAAACAAGACGTTGCCGTAGTAGGTGGTGGAGATACAGCTTGTTCTGAAGCATTATATCTTTCAACACTTTGCAAAAAAGTTTACCTTATAGTAAGAAGAGATGTTCTTAGAGCAAGTAAGGCTGTACAAGATATGCTGTTGGCAAAAGAAAACATAGAAGTTCTTTGGCAACAAAAACCAATAGAAATCCTTGGTGACGAAGACGGAGTAACTGGTTTGAGAATCAAAGGTTCTGAAGACGGAGTAGAAAAAGACATAGATGTTATGGGAGTATTCGTTGCCATAGGAAACATTCCTAACACAGAGATATTCAAAGGACAACTAGAACTAGACGAAGCAGGATACATAATCACAAAAGGAGCTTCTTCATACACAAACATAGAAGGTGTATTTGCTGCTGGTGATGTTCAAGATCCTAGATACAAACAAGCCATCACAGCCGCAGGATCTGGTGCTAAAGCAGCTATAGACTGCGAACATTGGTTAATGGAACACCCTCTACAATAAGAGACGTACCGTTAAAAATCATATATGAATTTCTGTAGAAAGGCTATAGTATTTTCAATTATAATCTCTAACACTTTGTCCATTATGGCGCAGAGTGTTAGGGATAATTCTTTGCACGAACAAGACACTTCTTTAAACAAGATTATCTATTTCAACGCAAAAAAAGATAGTTATTTGATAAAAGAAACTACTCCAACAACATACGAGTACAACGATGTACACTATTGCGACCAGATGTTTTCTCCTTATGACAATTTTTATCAATACCTGTCCACACCTGGTTCTCCTTCACAAAGTATTTTATTTTCCAATAAGGATATTCTTGATTATCAATATCAAAACAATACTTATATACCTTATATCTTTACTAGAAACAACGTAAAATATTTCCAGAATAAGAGAGCCTACACATCTTTTTCCTATGCCAACGGATTGGACAAAGCACAATTCTTTGACATCAACTTTGCAAGGAATATCTACAAAGGACTTAATATACAAACAGAGTACAAGGTAAACTATGCCGACGGAGATTTTGTTAATTCTCAAGTAATGAACCAATTCTTCAACATTGGTTTCAATTATATCTCTTCCAATGGAAGATACAAAGCCAATGGAGCATTTGTTCACAATCGTGCATACGTTCTTGAAAATGGAGGAATAGAGAATGACACTTTGTTTTTAAACAACGAGTTTTCTTCTCCTTCTACCTACCCTACACATCTTACAAATGCTTGGTCAAAATGGAAGACTAACGAATTCTATTTCAATCAGTCATACAGACTGACAAGAGATTCAGTAAACATATTCAACAAAGGTGCTATCATACATTCTTTCTCTTATGAAAGATATGCAAGATTATACTCTGGAGAATCTGCTAGCCAAGTAGATAGTATCCCTACAACATTGTTTAGAAACTCTTTGTTCTGGACCAATGACATTCACTCAACACCAAAATCACGTTTCTTCATACCTATAACACTTGGAGCAAACGTAGATTATCTTTCTTTTGACAAGGGAGTTAACACTATAAGAAACAGTAGTTTTCTTATCTTCACTCCAGAAGTAAGACTGACATTTAGAGAATATGCTATAATAGATACAACTTTGTTTGAAATATCTTACAAGCAACTATTTTGCAACAAAGAATACTATCAAGGAGATTATCAACTAGAGTTAGACTTCCCTACCATAATCAGTAATTATAGAAATAACTATAGACTGATAAACATCTACGGAAAATTCCTTTCACAAAAAAATCAAGCAGACTACATATACTTAATACCTACATCTAATACACACCAAACAAATACACAATCAATCACTTTAGGATTTCAACTAAAGAAAAACTTAAACCTAGAAATTTCTTATTACAACCTAGAAGATGTATTCTGGTTTGACAACAATATGTCTTCAACCAATGATGTTATTTCAGGAGATACAAAACTATTGCAAGCCACTTTGAAGAACAATTTCAAGATAAACTCGTGGGGATTCAAAGGACTTGTTTCATACCAGAAAGCAAGCAATGAAGACGCTTTAAGACTACCAGACATTCTATTGAAACAAAGCATCTACTACGAGTTTACCATGTTCAAAGGCAAACTTCTTTCGCAAGCAGGAATAGATGTAAACTACTTCTCTAAATACTTTGCAGATGCATACAACCATGAATATGGAGTATTTGTTCATCAGAACGATAGAAAGATTGGAAACTATCTGTATGCAGATGCATATTTCAATGTAAAGATAGATAGATTCACATTATTCCTTGCTCTTACACATCCATACGCAGGATTATTCACAAGAGACTATTTCAACACTCCAAACTACCCTCACCAAGGTTTTTCACTTCGCTATGGTTTCTGCTGGAAATTGTTAGACTAATCTTAATTTATATAAATCTTCGTTTTATTTTTCTAACTCTTCGTTTCGCTGGCGTAACTCTTCGTTTTAGAAAATTTTTATTTGATGTTTTTCTTGGAACATCAAACAAGGGATTTATTTAGTGATTAGTTCTTGAGATAGAGATAAATAAAGATTTTCTTCTACTAGGTAGAAAGTGTTTATCTCTGCATTAAGGGATTGTATCTGATATTTAACACTATTTGACATGAGATTGTCAGTAGGAAGGGATTGTGTTAAATCGTGTTCTACAAAATTGTTGGCTATGCCTGTGCCAGTCATCTTGACGTATGCTTCCTTGATAGTCCAAAGTTGTGTAAATATTCTGTCTCTCTGTTCTATAGGATACGATTGTATGTATTTCCACTCATTGATATGAAAATATCTTTTCACAAGATTTTCCTTATACTTTCTTTCTTGTTCTATGTCTATGCCTATTCTATGATTTGAAATAGCAATAGCAACATAATTGAAAGTGTTGGAAATAGAGAAATGAATATTACTATTGTATGTAAAAAAAGGTTTGCCTTTCTCCTCCACAGAAATGTGGAAATCAAAAGACAAACCCAATTCTTGTATTTTCTTTATAAGGAATTTTCTTCCCCAAATACTTATGTTCTGCTTTCTGTTGAGAGAATTATCCAGTCCAAACTCTTGTTCCAGATTGGAAACACTCTCAACAAAAAACTTCATCATAATCTTTCTTTTATTCTATTCCAAGAAGTTCTACTTCAAAAACAAGTGTACTTCCGCCAGGAATATTTCCTACAGGTTGATCACCATAAGCCAAATCAGCAGGAATATAGAAACGATACTTGCTACCAACACTCATAAGTTGGACACCTTCTGTCCAACCAGGGATAACTTGGTTAAGACCGAAAACGATAGGTTCACCTCTGTCTACAGAAGAATCGAAAATAGTACCATTAAGCAATGTTCCGTGATAGTGAACTTTTACTTTGTCTGTAGCTTTTGGTTTTGCACCAGCCCCTTCTTGCAATACTGTGTATTGAAGACCAGAAGGAGTTTCAGTTACATTTGGTTGTTGACGGTTGTTCTTTAGGAATTCTTCTCCTTGTTTTCTTGCAGCACGAGATTGTTCAGCCATTTTTTCTTGCATTTTAGCTTGCTGTTCTGCTTGCCATTTCATCATAACCTCGCCTTTTTCCTGTTCTGTAAGAAGGTTTTCACTCTTGCCAGTTGCAGCTGCTCTAATAGCTTCTACCAATACGTCTATATTAAGGCTGTAACCTTCTTTAACAACGCTATTACCTATATCTTCTCCTATTATGTAGGATACTTTGTCTATGTCTGTAGTTAGTTTCATTTGTGTTTTAAGATTTTATTTTACTATTTTTAATTCATTGATTAGTCTTTGGCAGTTAGCAAACTTGTCTATTACGAACAATACATAACGAGCATCAACACAGATTGTTCTTTGCAATTCTGGTTCAAAAGCGATGTCTCCACTCATAGCTTCCCAGTTACCATCGAATGCAAGGCCTATCAATTCACCTTTAGCATTGATAACAGGAGAACCAGAGTTACCACCTGTAATGTCGTTGTTTGTTAGGAAACAAACTGTCATATTTCCGTTCTTGTCTGCATACTGACCATAGTCTTTTGTTTCATACAATTTCTTCAATCTTGCAGGAACTATAAATTCGTCATTGTTAGGGTCTTCTTTTTCCATTATACCATCTATTGTAGTAGTATAAGCATAATGGATAGCATCTGCTGGATAGTAATCAAGAACAGAACCGTAAGTCATACGCATAGTGAAGTTTGCATCTGGATAACGTACAAGGCTTGCATCCATTTCTTTCAATGCTTGAACAAAGTTTTGTCTTGCATCTGCAAATTTTACATTAGCTTGTTCTGTTGTTTCATCCTCTCCTGTCAATGCAGCATAAAGACTTGAAGCAACCAAAGCGATAGGATCTTTTGCAAGAGTCTTGTATTTTGGTTTTGCCATAAATTTGTTGAAGTTTGCTTCATTTGCAAAAACAGATTTCTTGAAAGCATTGTCAACAAATTTTTCTACACCACCTGCTTTGTTAACCATATCAACAAGTTCTTTAACTTGGTAAGCAGAAGGAATTTCCATTTCCATCTTAATCAAGGCAGCAAACAATTCTTTTTCTGTTTGTTGGTCATAAGATTTGAAGTGTGATTGTCCTACAGTCTTTAGTTTTTCTATCAACTCTGGAGTAAGGTTACCCATAGCTTCATACGCCATAACAGAGAAATTGATTTGCAATGCAAGTATTGTTCTCTTGCTTAGATACAATCCCATGTTGTGATACCATGCAGATTGATTGCTAGGGCTGTTAGCTATTGCTTTAGAAGATTCTCTCAACTCTTTGATAACGTTTGCATATTGGCTTCTTGAATCATCTGCCTTTATCCAAGCTTCTAGTCTGTCTTCTATTGCTTTCTTTTTGTCGTAAACTTTAAGACGTTTCAAACCACGGCTTTCTCCTTGTTTGTTTTTCCAAGTGTTCATCATAGAAGCATAGTCTGAAGCATATTTCAAACGTACAGCATTGTCTCTATCCATGTTCTTCTTCATTACAGGAAGCATATAATCGCCAGCTTTGATAAGAGTAGGATTTGTTACGTTCAATGTGTTTTCTACTTCGTAAGAAGTCATGTATCTTTCTGTTGAACCAGGATAACCCCAAATCATAGCGAAATCATTTTCTTCTACTCCTTGGATATTTACTGGAAGATAATGTTTTGGAGTATAAGGAACGTTGTCTTTAGAGTATTCAGCAGGGTTGTTGTCTTTGTCTGCATAGATACGGAAGATAGAGAAGTCACCTGTGTGTCTTGGCCACATCCAGTTGTCTGTATCTCCACCAAATTTACCAATAGCTGAAGGAGGAGCACCTACCAAACGAACATCGTTGAACTGTTCATAAACAAACATATAATATTCGTTTCCTTCAAAGAAAGACTTGATTTCTACTCTGTATTTTCCGTCTTCAGAGTGTTCTTTCTTCAATTCGTCTATCTTGTTTTGTATTTCCTGAGCATAACGGCTCTTGTTCAAATCCTTTGCATGAGAACCAAGAACTTCTTTTGTTACGTCTTGCATTTCTCTAAGGAATGAAACGAACAATCCTGGGATAGGAATTTCTTCTTCGTATGAGTTAGCCCAGAAACCATCTGTAAGATAGTCGTGTTCTACTGTAGAAGAAGAAGCAATTGCATCATAACCACAGTGGTGATTAGTAAACATAAGACCTTTGTCTGAAACCATTTCACCAGTACAGAACTGACCCATTTGAACAATAGCGTCTTTCAAAGAAGAGTTGTTGAAACTATACAGTTCTTCTGCTGTAAGTTTTAGACCTTTCTTCTGCATATCTGCATAGTTAAGGTTTTTGAAAAACATCGGCAACCACATACCTTCGTCTGGTCCTGGTGCAGATTTTGGAGCTTGACCAGCAAATGAAGAACCAAGCATAGCCACCATTGCCAGTACTGTCAAAAACGTTTTTTTCATAGATTTTTTAATTATTTTTTTGTTTAAACTTTGATTATTTTTCTTACGCTTAGTAAAATAATGTGCAAATTTAACAATTTTTCTTCAGTTGATTGCAATACTCTTATTTTTTTTCCTTAATTTTGCAGTTCCTTATGCAGGGACAAAAGAATAACCGACAACAATTTTTTAGGTAAAAAGTAATAATAAAACAATTATAAACTATGAA